>JADGRR010000228.1 GCA_017880745.1 Burkholderiales bacterium | reverse complement strand
ACATGACAGCACAATCGAAAAATTGGGTGCGCGCGCGACCGCTGCAAAGCGTGCGACCGCACGCGGTGTCGATTCTGCTTTCGTGACCCATGCCCCTGGCTAGACTACAGTGGCTGTTCTTCGCCTTTGCACTGGCGCTGCTGACGACGCTCACGGCGATCATGGTGCAGAATCAATTAGCCGTGGCGCGATCGATGGCAGACCTGACGCAGGCCCAGGAGCTGCTGCGCACCGTCGTACGCATGAGCAACATTGCAGTCGAGGTCACCACCGAGCGCAGCGATCACCAGGAAATTCAGTGGCAGGCGGGTATGCGCGATTTCGCGCAATTACTCCATCCCCTGCAAACCGCATTCGCCGAAGAGATTTTCCTGATCGAGGCCATCGGGGTAAGCGTCAAGGACGTAGATCAGCTGTTCCACCAGCTGCTGGCGAGCGCTCCGTCACGGCAGGCGGGTCCTGCGGGCGAAGCCGCGGGGACTCGCGGGCGCATCACCGGAGCCCTGCACGTTCTGCTGGGGGACGTGAGCCTGAAGGCGCTGCGGCTATCTGAGCTGCAAACCACGGAAATTCGCGACGCCAAGCGGAACGTAATCTGGAGTTCGGCGTCCCTGGTGCTGGCGATGCTGATGATCCTGATCGCTTACCTCATAGTGTTTCGCCGATTCGTGCTTGCTCCGATAAAACAACTGCAGGCCGCCACCGACCGCGTCGCGGCCGGCGATTTCGAGCATCGGGTGGGCCTCGGGGGAGACAACGAGTTCGGCGAACTGGGACGGAGGTTCGACCACATGACCGAGCAGCTACGGGCGTCCCAGACTGGCATGGTCGCGGCGATCAAGGAACTGGAAGCCTTCGCCTATTCAGTGTCGCACGACCTGCGTGCGCCGCTGCGGGGCATGGATGCGTTCTCGCAAATCCTGCAAAAGAGATACGCAGCGCACATGGACGAGGACGCGCTGCATTGCCTGCACATGATCCGCGACAATGCGCGGCAGATGGGGCGTCTGATCGACGACCTGCTGGCGTTCTCCCAACTGAGCCAGCATCCGCTGAGAAAAGAGCGGGTAGATCAGGAAGCGCTGGTGCGCGCCGTGCTGCAGTCGCTGCAGGCGGAACAGAAAGACAGGCAGATCGATCTCACCATCGGTGAACTCCCTGCAGCCGACGCTGATCCGCGGCTTCTAAGGCAGGTGTGGATCAACCTGATCGCCAACGCGCTCAAGTTTTCCAAAAGCCGGGAAACGGCCGTGATCCGTGTCGGATCGGAGACCCAAGACGGTGCGCCCGTGTATTATGTTCGGGACAATGGTGTGGGTTTCGATATGCGCTACGCACACAAGCTGTTCGGGGTATTCCAGCGACTGCACCGCGCCGAGGACTACGAAGGCACCGGGGTCGGACTCGCCATTGTCCAACGCATCATCGCTCGCCATGGCGGACGGATCTGGGCGCAAGCGGAAAAGAACCTGGGCGCAACGTTCTATTTCACATTGCAGGGGGGGGCGAACCATGTATAGCGATGCAGTTGAGATCCTTCTGGTCGAGGACAACCCTTCGGATCTGGAGGTGGCCCTGCGGGCGCTGAAAGAACAGAACCTGTGCAACAATGTCCAGGTTGCCCGTGACGGAGAGGAAGCCCTGGATTTCATCTTCTGCCAGGGCCCCTACGCGAACCGGCGACTGGATGAGCTTCCACGAGTCATCCTGCTCGATCTGAAGCTGCCGCTGATCGACGGCCTGGAAGTGCTGCGGCGGATTCGCGCCGACCCGCGCACCCGTCATGTCCCGGTGGTCGTGCTGACTTCATCGACCGAAGAGCGCGATGTGGTGGAAAGCTACGCCCTCGGGGTCAACAGTTACATCGCCAAGCCGGTCGATTTCGACCAGTTCAAGGACGCCATGCACACGATCGGACTGTACTGGCTGCTGCTCAATCGTCCGCCCGCGAAAGCCTGAACATGGAACACCCGCCTGCAGCCGGGGACGATGCATCAAAGAAATTGCGCGTCCTTTTGCTGGAGGACTCCGCGCGCGACGCGGAGATCATCATCCGCGAACTGCGCGGTTTCGGCTACGAACCCCAATGGAGCCGGGTCGACACGGAAGAGGATTTTCGCTCGCACATCGATTCCGGCCTGGACCTCGTCCTCGCCGATTACACCCTGCCGCAATTCGACGCCCTCAGCGCCTTGAAGATCCTGCAAGACCAAGGGCTGTCCACGCCATTCGTCATCGTTACCGGTTCGATCACCGAGGAAACGGCAGTTTCCATCCTGAAACAGGGGGCTGACGATTTTCTCCTCAAGGATAGGCTGACCCGCCTGGGTCCGGCGGTGAGCAGCGCACTGCAGCAACGGCGACTGCGCGACGAGAGGATGCGAGCGCGGCAACTGTTGATCGAGCGCGAGGAACGGTACCGGCGGCTGATCACCCGCATGTCCGCGCTGGTGATCGAACTCGACCCGAACGGCACGACGCTTTACGTGAACGAGGCCGTGAGCACGGTCACAGGTTTTTTGCCCGATGAGCTCCTGGGTCGAAACTGGGCCGAGCTGTTTTTTTCCGGCGAGCGTCGCGATCAGCTCGACGGTGCCGCCAGTATCCTGTCCCGGGGGGAGGATCTGCGCAACTACGTGACGCAATGCCGGATCAAGGACGGCTCGCGGCTTTCCGTGGAGTGGAATACGGCTAACGAGTACGGCGTCGATGGCCGCCTGCAGAAGATTCTCGCCTTCGGCATGGACATAAGCGAACGCGAGCGCACCGCTTTTCGCACCCGACAACTGTCGCGGCTCTACGCCGCGATCTCCGCGGCGATTGAGTCGCTGGTGCGCAGCCGCAGTCCGGCTGAGGTATTCGCAGCGGTTTGTCGCGCCTGCGTCGAACATGGCGGCTTCATGCTGGCATGGGTGGGGCTTGTCGATCGCCAGGCGCAGCGCATCGCCGTGGCGGACGCTTTTGGACCCGCAACCGATTATCTGGATGGTATATCGATCAGCACCGAAGCCAATGCGCCGACCGGGCGCGGGCCGATCGGACTCGCCGTTCGCGAGCGGCGCGTTTGCATCAGCAACGATTTCGACGCCGACCCGGCCACCGCGCCTTGGCGCGAGAACGCCGCATGCCACGGCCTGGCTGCTGCGATTGCGCTGCCAATTTATCAAGGCGGCCAAGCCATTGGGGCCCTCTCCGTGTATGGCGCGGAGAAGAACATTTTCGTTCCCGAGGCAGTGATGCTGCTGGAGCGCATGGCGGAGAACATCTCCTTCGCCATGGACCAGTTCGAGCGCGAAGAACAGCGGCAAAAGGCCGAGGCGACACTGCGCATCAGCGAAGCGCGCCTGCGTCTGGCGCAGGCGATCGGCCGCATCGGGGATTGGGAGCTGAATCTCGAGACGCAGCAGATGATCTGGTCGCCGCAAATGTTCAGCCTGTACGAGCGCGATCCGGCGCTGGGAGCGCCCACCATTGACGACGTCCTGCAGTACTACGCCGACGAGTCGGGGCCGCCGGCCGGCGAAAACTTGCGCCGCGCCATCGCTTCCGGCGAGCGGGTCGACCTGGAGCAGCGCCTAAGACTTCCCAGCGGGGCCGATGCCTGCCATGCCGTCGTTATCGCTCCAAAAAAAAATGGCGATGGCCGGGTGACCAAGCTCTTCGGCACGGTGCAGGACATAACTGAACGCAAAAAGCTGGAGCACCAAAGGGAGGCGGATGCGCTGCGCCTGGCGGAATTGTCCCGCCATGTGGTCGCGGTGCAGGAGGAGGAGCGGCGGCGGCTGGCCGGGGAGTTGCACGACCGCACCAGTCCGAACCTGGCGGCCGCCTCGCTCAACCTCGGGATGATCGCCGCCGACTTGCCGCCGCGGCTATCCGATGGGATCGAATCCCGACTGGCGGACACACGCGCGCTGCTTGCAGAGACCATAGCCGGCATCCGCGATGTCTGCGCCGACCTGCGTCCGGCTACGCTCGATTACGCCGGCCTGCCTCACGCCTTGCGCGAGTACGCAGAACAGGTGTCGCGGCGCACCGGTATCGCCGTCAAGGTATCCGGCGAGATTCCCGCCGGGCGGCTGAACGCCGATTCCGAATCGATGTTGTTTCGCATTACCCAGGAAGCACTCACGAATTGCGCCAAGCATGCGCAGGCGAGCGCGGTCAGCATTGAACTGAGTCTCGGCAATCCGCACGCCGTGCTGACAATCTCGGATAATGGCGCGGGTTTTGATCCCAAGGCACTCGGTCAGCCCGGACACAGACCCGGCCTGGGACTGCTCACGATGCGCGAAAGGGTCGAATTTGCCGGCGGTAAGTTCAGCCTCGAGTCTGCGCCTGGAAGAGGCACGCGGATCAGGGTTGAAATCTAGGGGAGCACGAGGGGACGCGTGCCCTCGTTTTGTGGGCTACTCTAAGCCACCCGCTGCCTGGTTCGGAATTTGCCGCGGCTATTTGAGGAGGGAGAGACTTGAGAAGCCGCGTTTTGCTGGCGGACGACCATAAGCTGTTCCGCGAAGCGCTGCGAAACATGTTGCAGCGGCATCCGGACATCGAAGTCGTCGGCGAAGCCGGCGACGGCATCCAGGCGGTGGAGATGGTGCGCTCGCTGCTGCCGGACGTAGTGGTCATGGACATTCGCATGCCGCGGCTCAATGGCATCGCAGCCATTGGGCAACTGCTGGCAGCCCATCCCTCGGTCAAGGTGATAGTCCTGTCGGTCAATTCCGCGCTCATATTCGTGCAGGAGATGCTCACCGCCGGCGCCCGCGGCTACGTGACCAAGTCCGACGCCGAAGAGTTGCCGCGCGCGATTCGCGCCGTTATGCATGACCTTGACTATCGCAGCCTGGAAGTGGCTGCGGCGGCCGCCGCGCCTGCGCGCGCTGGCAATCCGATCGACGGCGCGGCGTGAGGGGCGCCGGCCCCTGCTCATTGCAGAGTTCGACCAAGGCAGCGCGCTTGTGCTGGCGCAAGCCGAGTCGGAGGTCAGCCGGCGGCGATGAAATCCGCCAGTGCCTTGTCCGCCGCCTCGATATCGCGGTCCAGCCAGCTATCGAGGATGACGAGCAGGGTCATGAATTGCGCGGTGTCGCTGGCATCATATGTCGCCTTGAAAGCAAGCACGTCCTCGAGCAGCATTGCGTGCAAGGCTTTGTGCTCCTCCGCCTCCGGGTAGCGATGCCGGTCCATTAGCTGCTCTTCAGCGAGGAAGTGGGTTCTCGTCTGATCAATGAACTGCTCGAGCGTATTGCTGCAGAACTCTTTTGACTTGTTATTCTCCATGCCATCGGCAAGCTGATTTATCAGGTCCACCAGTTCCTTGTGGGCATCATCCAAATCCACGTGTCCGGTAGTCTGCTTCTCGCTCCAGCTGATCCACTTCATCTCAGGCCTTGCTCTCTTGGCAATACTCGACACGGCCATCCTCGCCGATCCCTTCCAGGCTCACCGTAAAGCCCCACAGCCGCGTCAGATGTTTGAGTGTCTCGCGCGCCTCGCCGTCTGCCACCGGCCGGCCACGGAAGATCCGGTGGTGCAAGGTCAACGAACGGTCACCACCGTGCTCATAGCGCGCCACCTGGATATCGGGAACCTGGGTGTCGCGCTGGTGCTGCGCGGCCAGCACCCGGCGCACCCGGCGGTAGCCGTCGTCATCGTGAATGCTGTCGATTTCCAAATTATCCTCGCGCCAGTGGTCGGCTACGGCGAACAGATGAAACTCGCGCATCAGCCGCGGGCTCAGGTATTGCGCGATGAATGATTCATCCTTGAAGTTGCGCATGGCGAAGTCGAGCTGCT
>JADGRR010000227.1 GCA_017880745.1 Burkholderiales bacterium | reverse complement strand
CGCGCTCACGCAGCGTCGTGCATGTGCTTGACAATTTTGTAACACGAGCAAGAGGCGGCTTCCAGTCCTTTGCGATCGAGAATCGTGATATTGCCCCGGCTGTAACGGATCAGCTCGTTTTTCTGCAGCGTGCGCGCGGCATTGGTGACGCCGACGCGCCGCACACCCAGCATCTGCGAAAGAAATTCCTGGGTGAGACGGAATGGATTGACCTGCAAGCGGTCATGGGTCATCAGCAGCCAGCGGGCGAGGCGCGCCTCGACCACGTGAAAGCGGTTGCATGCGGCCGTTTGCGTGATCTGGGACATCAAAGCATAGGTGTAGCGGTGTAGCTCCAGGTGCAGCGCCAGGTTCTGCCCGAGCTCCTTGAGAAAGGGCGCTGCATTCATGCGCATGGCCGTTCCGGTTCCCTGCACCAGAGCGCGAACCGGTGAAATGCTGCTCCCCAGCGAGAGAGGAATGCCGACCATGCCTTCGCGTCCGACCAAGCCGACCTCCAGGGCATGGTGCCGGTCGACCAGCGTCAGCAGGGAAACAAGGGAATCATTGGGAAAGTAGACATGCTTTATCCGTTCCCCGGGTTCATACAGCACCTCGCCGTAAGTCAGTACAACTCGTTCGAACTGGTCGATCAAATGCCGACCCGCTTTGCGCGGCAGCGCAGCGAGCAGGCTGTTTGCAACGGGTACCGGGTCCGCAACACGTACCGGGCGCGCCGTTCTTATCGCATTCCTGTGAACCTCCACCTTCGGAAATCCCATTGCAAAAAAAGAGGGCGGTACCAGGGAGTGCAAAGATCCAGATCCGATTTTGAAATCCATTGTCGTCCCCTGTGATCGCTGCCCCGCCACGCTTGGCGGGGGAAATGCCGGCGCCTGGGCATGGCGCCAAGACTTTGTATGAGCAAACACTACGGCAAAAAGCTTGCGACGTATGTGCGCCGGCGCACACTCAGGATACCCGCGCGATGGTTGAGGGGATAATGCGCAGTCGGGAAGGCGCAACAAAAAGAAACCCGCCGAAGCGGGTTAAAAAGGAGAACCAAGGAGAATACGATTGCAGTCTAACCGACCGATTGTGGCTGGTCAGCTGGGTAAAACCCGCATTCGCATGGCGTATGAACCCCAATGGGCCTAGGTTTGCGTGCGTACCGTAGCGAGGGCGTAGTGCGGACGAGTTCAGGCAAATGCGTAGCAAGTGCGACATGGCAGTCGGTGTATGAACGATCCGCGCCGGAGAATCCGTCGCTCTATGGAATGCAGGTCGAAGCGAGAGCTGCAAGACGCGGACTTTCGGCGGACAATGAACCTGTGCCGCCGCGGGCGTGGAGAAAGGTGAAAGCAAATCACCGGTGACTTGCTTCTCGCTGATTTATTTCCGCGCGGCACCAGGATCAAAGGCGCGCAGAATTCAGGAAAGAAGTTTCTATCGCTTTTCGAGTACAGGAGGGCCCGATGAGATTGGTGCATGCAGGCCTGGCCGCCGCTGTGGTTGCGCTCGCGCCGCAGTTTGCCGCGGCTGAGAATTATCCGGAAAAGCCCATCCGCTTCGTCGTGCCCTACGCCGCTGGAGGCACCACCGACCTGTTGTCGCGCGCGATTGCGCAGAAGCTCGCCGAGGCGATCGGGCAAGCGGTGATTCCGGACAATCGCCCGGGCGCAGGCGGCAACGTCGGCGCCGAGATCGTCGCCAAATCGCCGCCGGACGGCTACACTATTTTGATGGCGCCAGTGAGTCCAATGGCGATCAACGTCACCCTCTACGGCAACAAGCTGACGTTCAATCCGGAGAAGGATTTCGCGCCGATCACGCTGGTTGCGAAGGTCCCGCTGGTGCTGGTGGTGCATCCGTCAGTACCGGTGAAGACTCTCCAGGACCTGATCGCGCTGGCGAAGTCGAGGCCGGGCCAGCTCAACTACGGCTCCGCCGGCAACGGCAGCTCGAACCATCTGGTGGGCGAAATGTTCAAGACTGCCGCCGGCATCGATCTGGTGCACATCCCGTACCGTGGCGGCGGACCGGGGATGATGGCCCTGGTCGCGGGGCAGATCGACATGCTGGTCGGCCAAGTGCCGACAGTGACGCCGATGGTGAATGCGGGGCGCCTTCGCGCGATCGCGGTTTCAGGTGCCAAGCGCTCGCCGGCGCTGCCGGACGTGCCGACCATCGCCGAATCTGGCCTGCCCGGATTCGATGCGACGGCGTGGTACTCCATTGTCGTTCCCGCCGGGACCCCGAAGCCGATCATTTCCCGCCTGCATACGGAATTGGTGAAAATCCTGAAATCCCCGGACATTCGCGAGCGCCTGATCAGCGAAGGCGCCGATGTCGAGACTAGCACGCCCGAAGAACTCGCCGCATTTGTTCGAGCCGAGATTCCGAAGTGGGCGAAAGCAGTCAAGGACTCCGGCGCAAAGCTCGATTGAGGAAGGCGGTCGCAAGCGTCGGTTCGACCTGACGCCTATTGTTCGACTTGCCTTGCAGCGGTGCGGTGCGCTACTCCTTGGCTAGGCGACCATTTCGGATCTATATCGCCCGGTAGCCAGGCCGGCGAGACGGCCGGAACCAGTCGCTCGGCACCTTTGAGACACGGCCGGGAGCGAGCATTGGCGCTGGTTTGCGTGGATAATGTGAATGACACACCTCCGCCAATAGGTCGCCCGCGTTGGTTCGGGCAATCCGCACAGAAAAAGAAAACTCATGACCCAGCCGCTCCTGTTCACGCCGCTTCCCATCCGCGAGCTCACGCTCAAAAACCGCGTTGTGGTCGCTCCGATGCATCAATATTCCGGGGTGAAGGGTTTTCCCACCGACTGGCATCTCATGAACGCGGGGCGCTACGCGGCGGGGGGCGCGGGGCTGGTGATCCTTGAGTCGACCAAGATCGAGCGCCGCGGTTGCGGCACGGTGGGCGACCTCGGCATCTGGGACGATGCGTTCGTGCCGCATCTCGCGCGCATCGTGGACTTCGTGCATCAGTGCGGGGCGGCGGCGGGCATCCAGCTCGGCCACTCGGGGCGCAAGGCGCGCACCCAGCGCCCATGGGAAGGCGGCCGGCCGCTACAGCGCGCCGAAGCGGCAGCTGCGGGGATCGAAGACTGGGACGCCTGGGAACTCGTCGCCCCGAGCGCGCTGCCCGCGGACGAGGGTGCGCCCGCGCCACGCGCGCTCATGCGCGAGGAGATCCGCGCCGTGGCCGAGGCCTGGGGCAAGGCTGCGGCGCGCGCGCACGCGGCCGGGTTCGACGTGGTGGAGATCCATGGCGCGCACGGGTTCCTGCTCCATGAGTTCTTGTCGCCGCTGGCGAACCAACGCACCGACGAATATGGCGGCTCGGAGGCGAAGCGGATGCGCTTCGCGATGGAGGTGTGCGAACGCGTGCGCGCGAACTGGCCGGCGGAAAAGCCCCTGTTCCTGCGCCTGTCGGCCGAGGATGACGCGGGTTGGGGGCCGGCGCAGAGTGTCGCCCTGGCGAAGCTGGTGAAGCCGAAGGGGGTAGACGTGATCGACTGCAGTTCAGGTGGCATTCTAAGCAAGCCGCCCGCCGGAGCGAAGAAGCCCGCCTATGGCTATCAGGTACCCTATGCCGAAAAGATCAGGAAAGAGGCGGGGATCATGACCATGGCCGTGGGCCTGATCGTGCACGCCGAGCAGGCCGAGCTGATCCTGCAGCAGGGCCGCTCGGATCTGGTCGCGCTGGCACGCGAGATGCTCTACAACCCGAACTGGGCCATGGATGCCGCGCAGAAGCTGGGTTTCGATCCTGCGTTCGGGCTGGCGCCGCCGCCCTACCGCTACTGGCTCGCGCGGCGCGCGGCCACGGTGCCGGAGGTAAGACCTTCGACTTTCGGCATGCGCTGACGCTGGGCTATCGGCCACTGCGTGCAAAGCAGGCGCCGGCGAGCCTCGAATTTCGGACATGTTGCGTCGATCAGGAGCTGGAATGGCAATGGAGACGCTTTTACCTCTCGCCGAACAGGTGGCTGTCCTGCTGAAGCAACGCAGGGAGACCATCGCGGTCGCGGAGTCGTCGACCGGAGGTCTTATTTCGGCAGCGCTGCTCGCCGTTCCCGGGGCCTCCGCTTATTTTCTCGGCGGCGCTGTTGTCTATACCCGTCTGGCGCGGGACTTGCTGCTGGACATTCCGCAGGCGGCGCTCTCCGGGATGCGCTCGGCGTCCGAGCCTTATGCGCTGCTGCTCGCGCGCACGGCGCAGAAGCGCTTTGCTGCAAGTTGGGGGCTGGCCGAGACCGGAGCCGCGGGGCCCACCGGCAACCGCTATGGCGATGCTGCCGGACATAGCTGCCTGGCGCTCGCCGGAATCGCGGAACGAGTCATCACGCTCGACACGGCCAAATCCGACCGGCTGGCGAACATGCACGCGTTCGCCGCGGCGGCCCTGGAACTCATCGCGCACCACCTGTCGCAATGACCCGGCGGCCTGACTGGGTGGATTAGAGGATCCCGGTGATTCCGGCAATCGCGCCGGCTGCGATCAGCCACACGGGATTGAGCCTAGTGCGCACCATCAGCACGATGGTCAGCAGCGTCAGCAGCGCCGTGCGCCAGTTGTGATCGGCTGATTGCGCCAGGATCCAGCCGCTGGACAATGTCAGCCCGATGGCGATCGGGCTCAATCCGCTGCGAATCGCGCGGGCCAGGGGCGCATCCGGGTTGCGCGCGCTCAGCCGCGTGACTCCCAACGTGAGAACGATCGGCGGGCAAATCGTCGCCAGCGTGGCCACGACCGCGCCGGCCCAGCCGGCAAGCTGCCAGCCAAGCAGCGTCACGAACATCATGTTGGGGCCCGGAGCCGCCTGACCGAGCGCGTAGGCGTCGGCGAACTGCCGCTCGCTGAGCCATTGGTTGGCCTCCACGACATAGCGCTGCATATCCGGCAGAACCGAACTGACGCCGCCGATCGCCATCAGCGACAGCAGCGCGAAATGCAGGGCCAGGGCCGGCAGATCGGCGCGATCCATCAGGCCTGCTCGCGCCAGGCTGCGGCGATGGCGAATGGCGCCAGTCCGCCGACGACGGCGAGCAAAGGCCAGCGCAGCGCGCCGACCCCCGCCAGCGCCAGCGCGGCAAATAGCACGGGGCGCCAGTGCCGCTTCAGGCTGGCGCTCATCTTCAGCCCCGTCGCGAGCACCAGGCCCGCCGCCACGGCGGACATACCGGAGAGCGCCTGCTGCACCAGCGGCAGTGCGCCGTAATTCCGGTAGAGGAGGCCGACCCCGATCATGAGCAGGAACGGGCCGGCCACCAGTCCGCCAAAGGCCGCTGCCGCCCCCGTGTAGCCGGAGAAACGGTAGCCGATCATCACCGCCATGTTGCCGATGTTCGGACCCGGGAGAAGCTGTCCGAGTGCGAGCGTCTCGACGAATTCGCGTTGGGTGAGCCAGCCCTTGCGCTCCACCAGCGTGCGGTGCGCCCAGGGCAGCACCCCGCCAAACCCGGACAGCGCCAGTTGCGAAAACGCGAGGAAGAGTTCGAGCGGACCGATGTTCCGCGCGTCGGGATCGGGCGTGCTGGCGCTGGGCGGCTGGTGCAGAGACATGGGCGGGTCCGTAACGAGTGCAATGCGCCTGCATTATCGCAGTCCCCAGGTTCCGAGCCAATCGGCGACAGAAAAACGCCACCTGCGCAAAATCTGTTTTGACGGCGATGGCTGTGGCAGAGGCTTTCGATCGACGGCCTGCTTGAGCCACGCGGAAAGGCGCGATCGCGCCTGCCGGCATAGGGGTATACGCCTATACCTCCGGATCAGGGCGGCACCTACACTGGCTGCAACAAGCTGCAACGCGGGTGGCACGAACAGGA
>JADGRR010000226.1 GCA_017880745.1 Burkholderiales bacterium | reverse complement strand
ATCCTTATCCCGCAATACCAAATATATTGCGATGCCCGGCGGCCAGGCTGCAATCGGACAATCCAGATTCAGGCAATCGACCCGGCCAGTTCCTGCTCCGGCTGGAATCCCAGCTGCGCCGACAGCTCCACCGCGGCCTCGCGCACGTACTTCGACTTCTCCTGCAACGCCTGCAGCGAAAGCCGCCACATCGGGCCGGACATGCCGATGGCGCCGGCAACCCGGCCGGTAAAGTCGCGCACCGGAACCGCAACGCAGCGCGCCTCGGGATCGAATTCGCCGTCATCGAAGGCCAGGCCCTTGCGCCTGACTTCCTCGACCTCGCGCACCAGCGCGTCCTTCTCGACGATGGTCTTGGCCGTGAATTTGCGCAACTCGCAGGTTTCCAGATAGCGCTCGAGCTGGGACGGCGAGAGCGCAGCCAGCAGGACTTTGCCCAGCGCCGTGGCGTGCGTGGGACGAACCGCGCCGGTGCGGTCGACCATCTGGAATATCCCGGTGCCGGCGGTCTTGGCCACCACCACGATCTGCTCGCCCGAGCGGATGGCGAAATGGCTGTACTCGCCGGTCTCGCGCGTCAGCTTCTCGAGTATGGGCGTGGCAACGCTGACGAGTTCGATCTCGTCCAGGGCGCCTGCCGCGAGCGTGAACATACGCCGGCCGATGCGGTACTTCCTCGAATCCGCGAGCTGGCTCACATAGCCGAGCTGCACCATCGTCTTGACCAGGTGGAACGTGGTGCTGTTGTGCAGCCCCACGCGCTTGCTCAGCTCCGCCAGGCCGATGCCTTCGCGATTGCGCGCAATTTCCTCGGCAATCCCGAATGCACGCGCGATCGACTGAACGCCGCCGCGCTCCTTGCCCGGGAGGCGGACTTTCTCCTCCGGCGGAGGGGTCTTGGTGCGTACGGGCTTTTTCATGTTCTTCGCTCACTCTGTCCGGCACGGCGCCGGTGAAATGCGGTGCTCGTGCGCTCGATCGATTATAGACGATTCCATATCGCGAAATTTCGGCTGCGGCGACGCGTGTGCGGCGCAGGCGCTACAGGTTGAACAGGACCAGCCGCTCCTCCGTCATGTCGCGCATGGCGTAGCGCGGCCCTTCCCGCCCGATGCCGCTCGATTTGATGCCGCCATAGGCGAGCTGGTCGGTGCGCCAGGTGGAGGTGCCATTGACGATCACGCCGCCGACGCGCAGCGCGCGTATGGCATCGAACGCGACCTGGATCGATTTCGTGAAAATGCCGCAGTGCAGTCCGTACTGCGCGGCACTGATCTGCTCGAACAGCGGCGGGAGATCCTTGTAGCGCTGCACCGTCACCACCGGCCCGAAGACTTCCTCGCACACCACACGCATGGACGGCTCCACGTCGACGAGCACCGTCGGCTCGTATGCCGCGCCATGGCGCCTGGCACCGGTCAGGGCACGGCTCGATCGTCGGCAACACCATTCTTCACGCTGGATTCGGACATGTCGACCTCGATGGCGGTTGTTGATCGATGCCAAAGCGAGCGCCCCGCAATTGCGCCCTGGCATTCACGCTGTCACCTTTGACCGCGGCCTTGAGATATTATACCGCACGGTCTCGCCGGCGCCGGTAATATGAGGCGGCATTTGTCATTGTGAAACTTTAAGCCACTCCGGTTAAGATTGCACTACCGATGCTCAACCAAGACCTTTCCCTCATGACAGCCAGAAAGTACGACGTACTCGTAATCGGAGGCGGCAACGCCGCCTTGTGCGCAGCCCTGACCGCGCGTGAAGCCGGCGCCAGCGTCCTGCTGCTCGAATCATCGCCGCGCGAATGGCGCGGCGGCAACTCGCAGCACACGCGCAATCTGCGCTGCATGCACGAAGCCCCGCAGGACGTGCTCACCGACGCCTATCCGGAAGAGGAGTATTGGCAAGACCTGAAGAAAGTCACCGGCGGCATTACCAACGAAACGCTTGCACGGCTGGTGATTCGCGACTCGTCGCACTGTCGCGACTGGATGCGCCGGCACGGCGTGCACTTCCAGCCCTCGCTCTCGGGCACCTTGCAGCTGTCGCGCACCAACGCCTTCTTCCTCGGCGGCGGCAAGGCCCTGCTCAACGCCTACTACCGCAGCGCCGGGCAACTCGGCGTGCAGATCCGCTACGAGGCGCCGGTGGACCGGCTGGAACTTCGCGATCGTCGTTTCGTCGCCGCGTATATCGGCAGCGAGCGCATCGAAGCAAGGGCATGCGTGGTCGCGAGTGGCGGCTTCGAGTCGAACCGCGAATGGCTGCGCGAAGCCTGGGGTCAGATCGACGGCCAATGGATCGCGGACAATTTCCTGATTCGCGGCACGCGCTTCAACATGGGCGTGCTGCTGAAATTCCTGATCGATGCGGGCGCCGACACCATCGCCGATCCGACACAGTGCCATTCCGTGGCCATCGACGCGCGCGCGCCGCTGTACGACGGCGGCATCTGCACGCGTGTGGACTGCGTTTCTCTCGGCATCGTGGTGAACAAGCACGCCGCGCGCTTCTACGACGAAGGCGAGGATTTCTGGCCCAAGCGCTACGCCATCTGGGGCGGGCTGGTGGCACGCCAACCCGGACAGGTCGCCTACTCGGTGATCGATGCCAAAGCCATCGGGCGCTTCATGCCGCCCGTATTCCCGGGCGAGAAGGCCAAGTCGCTGCCCGAGCTTGCGCTTCGGCTCGGTCTGGACGAGCGGGCCTTCGTGTCTACTCTCGCGAACTACAATTCGGCCTGCCGCGCCGGCACCTTCGACCACGCGGTGCTCGATGACTGCCATACCGAGGACCTGACCCCGCCCAAGACTCATTGGGCGCGCCCGATCGATACCCCCCCGTTCTACGCCTATGCGCTCAAGCCCGGCATCACCTTCACCTACCTCGGCGTGAAGGTGAACGAGCAAGCCGCGGTGCACTTCTCGGGCAAAGCCAGTTCCAATCTTTTTGCTGCCGGCGAAATCATGGCCGGCAACGTGCTCGGCAAAGGCTATACCGCTGGCGTCGGCATGGCCATAGGCACCGCCTTCGGGCGCATCGCCGGCGCCCAGGCCGCGGCCGCCATCCTAGAGGATGCGCAACGTGCGGCAGCTTGACGCCCTGGCCACCGAAGCGCGAACGCTGGCGATCGGCGTGCCACCGCTAGGCCCGGGCGAGGCCGAAGTCGCGCGCCAGATGCAGATCTGCAATGCCTGTCGCTACTGCGAAGGATTCTGCGCGGTGTTCCCGGCGATGACGCGCCGGCTCGAATTCGGCAAGGCCGACATCAACTACCTCGCCAATCTGTGCCACAACTGCGGCGCCTGCCTGCATGCCTGCCAATATGCACCGCCGCATGAATTCGCGGTCAATGTGCCGCGGGCAATGGCGAAGGTGCGCCTGCAGACCTACGGCGAATACGCCTGGCCGCCGGCACTTGGCGGCCTGTACCAGCGCAACGGTCTGACGCTGGTGCTGGCGCTGGCGGGTGGCCTGGCGCTGTTTCTGCTGCTGGCAATGATGATGAATGGCAAACTTTGGGGCGAACCACTGGCCGGGAATTTCTACCGGGTGTTTCCGCACAATCTCATGGTGTCGATGTTCACTCCGATCTTCCTGTTCGCGCTGCTCGCGCTGGCGCTCGGTGTGCGCAGATTCTGGAACGAGGTGTCTCCCGGCGACCGCGTGAAGGATGCGCCGGGTGCCGCCGTGGCCGAGGCGGCGCAGGATGCGCTGCTTCTCAAGTACCTCGGCGGCGGTCACGGGCAGGGGTGCAACGAAGCCGACGATGCATTCACCTTGTGGCGGCGCCGCTTCCATCACTTCACGTTCTACGGCTTCTTGTTGTGCTTCGCCTCGACCTCGGTTGCTACGCTGTACCACTATCTTTTCGGCTGGGTTGCGCCGTATGCCTTGACCAGCTTGCCGGTGCTGCTCGGCACGGCGGGCGGCATCGGATTGCTGATCGGGCCGGCGGGGCTGTTGTGGCTGAATTTCGGCCGCCATCCGCTCCATGGCGATGACGCGCAGAAGCCGATGGACCGTGGCTTTATCGCGTTGCTGTTCTTGACCAGCGCAAGCGGCATCGCCCTGCTTGCCTGGCGCGACACCAGCGCGATGGCGCTGCTGCTTGCGCTGCACCTCGGCGTGGTGATGGCGTTTTTCCTGACGCTGCCCTACGGCAAGTTCGCGCACGGCATCTACCGCTCGGCGGCGCTGCTCAAGTGGGCGATCGAAAAACGGCAACCGAGCCGCCTGCAACTCGGGTCCGAGTGAGTTTCGGTTTTCAGTGTGCGCGCCATGAGCCTTGGCATCCGCGACCAGGTCTGTGACGTCGTCGTCGTTGGCGCAGACGCCGCCGGCTCAACCGGGCAAGGCGGCCTGCTGCTCAAGGGTCACGGGCATCACCTCGCCTGGGCATTCGTCTCCGGCCGCCGCGCTGGCTATCGTCGTATCGCGGCCCATTCCTGATTGGGGTCAATGCGCGGTGCGAATGCGGGTTTTGCCCCACTGTTCTTCGTCGGCGGGAATATTAGGGTGCATTTCAAGGTTGGCTAGATGAGCGACAACGTACCAGGAGAGCAAAAATGAATCTCGCCAGTATCCCTTATGTGCACGACATCGATTCGGGACCACCCGCTGGCGCAGCGCATTCCAAGCCCAATTTAAAGGTTTTCTTGGCTTTATTGAGTGGCCGTCAATTCTTCGTGAAACATCCATGAAGCATAGTTGCCGACATGCTGCGGCGGCGTTCGCGCTGCTTTGCTGCGGCTACGCTTCCGCCGCGCCGTACCCGACGGAAGGCCAATTGCGCACGGCAATCGAAAGCGCCGCGAAACTATTGAAAGCGGAAGGCCTCGATCTAAAAATGTTCGACGCGCAAAAAGTTGGCATGACGCAGTCCCTGCTCGCGGCGGCGCTGAACCTCGATAGCGGCGCCTGCCAGGTTTACTACAATACGAAACCGGAAGACGGACTGATTCAGTATTTCGAAACCATTGCCGCAAACGACCTGCCCGTGCTGCTGAACGCGATGGCAATGCACGAGGCCACGCATTGCGTCGAGCAGCGCGAAGCTCTTGTCCGCAAGCGCTTCGACAAGATACTGCCGCCTGGATTCAGGAGCGACAGCGCAACGGTTCAGGGATACATGGGGGCATTGAAAAGCGGCGCGCTGGAAACTTGGGGCGAAGCGCTGGCGGACATCGCCTCGCTGCTCTACCTGAAACAGGCGGCGCCGGGCCATTGGCTGGAATTGGCAAAGGGTGTCGCCGGGATGCGCCGCGAGCTCGCCCGCAAGTGGCCCGAGCACGACACTTCGCCCTGGCTGTACAAGATGATCGCCGCCGACGCGAACGCCGATGCAATCGTGAACCAGAGCCTGTTCGAGACTGCATTCCAGCTGCGCCGGCAATACCGCCCAAGCGATTAATAGTCGTTTAGACAACCCGGCGTTTCTAAATCGCCGCATTCGACCCCAAGCCGGAAGGGCTCCCCGAGGCAACGCTTAGCGCCTTGGCCCGCCTCTCGCGCAGGTACGGCACCCGCGACAAGCAGCTATTGCTTTGGCTCTGCAGTGATCGGAGCTACTTCGGTCGCGCCTGCGGCTGACGGCGCTGATTGTTTGGTGAGTCGGAAGCCAGCGTAACCCGGATACTGGCTTGAGCATGAACCGGTCATGACTTTCCCTCCCTGGTCGATCGAGTAAACTATGTCGACTTTCCCGCATCGACCGCCAAGGTTGCAGTGCGCGAATACGCGGCGCGTCCGATTTCATTTCTTGGGGCATTCGCCAGTTTGATCTGGCGCAGGACTAACCGGGGCTGCACCAATCAGCGCGAATCTCCCGCGGCGCGCTCGCCACCTCCAGCCCGGACA
>JADGRR010000225.1 GCA_017880745.1 Burkholderiales bacterium | reverse complement strand
CCGAAGAAGTTCGCGCTGTTCACCGGCCGCGACCAGATGCAGGCGCTGAGCGGCCTGTTCGCGCGCCAGTTCGGCACGCCGAACTACGCCGCGCACGGCGGCTTCTGCTCGGTGAACATGGCCGCCGGGATGATCTACACGATCGGCGGCTCGTTCTGGGAGTTCGGCGGACCGGACCTCGACCGCGCCAAGCTGTTCGTGATGATCGGCACCGCGGAGGACCACCACTCCAACCCGATGAAGATCGCACTGGCCAAGTTCAAGCGCAAAGGCGGACGCTTCATCTCGATCAATCCGGTGCGCACCGGCTACTCGGCGATCGCCGACGAATGGGTGCCGATCAAGCCGGGCACCGATGGCGCCCTGCTGCTCGCCTTGATCCACGAGATCATCGCGCTCGGCCTGTACGACCGCGACTTCATCGCCCGCTACACCAACGCCGGCCAGCTGGTGAACCAGGATCCGTCGAGCGACGAGTTCGGGCTGATGCTGCGCAACCCGGACGGCGACGTCGTCAACCCGCTGCGCCCGCACAACTTCTACTGGTGGGACCGCTTGACGCAACGCCCGGTGGCCGACCACGCCGAGGGCACCGACCCGGCCCTGCTCGGGCATTTCAGCCTGCCCGACGGCACGCCGGCCGTGCCCGCGTTCCAGCTGCTCGAAGAGCGCGTCAAGGCATACACGCCGGAATGGGCCGCCGCCATCACCGGCATTCCCGCCGGCACCATCCGGCGCCTGGCCCACGAGATGGGGATCACGGCACGCGACCAGCGCATCGAGCTGCCGATCTCGTGGACCGATTGCTGGGGCAAGGAACACGACTCGGTGACCGGCAACCCGGTCGCCTTCCATGCGATGCGCGGGCTCGCGGCGCACTCGAACGGATTCCACACGGTGCGCTCGCTGGCGATCCTGATGTCGCTGTTGGGCACCATCGACCGCCCCGGCGGCTTTCGCCACAAGGCGCCGTATCCGCGCGCGGTGCCGCCCAATGCGCGGCCGCCCAAGGGGCCCGAGGCGGTGCAGCCGGACACGCCGCTCAAAGGCGCGCCGCTCGGCTGGCCCGAAAGCCCGGAGGACCTGTTCGTCGATGCACAGGGCGAGCCGGTGCGCATCGACAAGGCGTTCTCGTGGGAGCACCCGCTGTCGGCGCACGGGCTGATGCACAACGTGATCACCAACGCCTGGCGCGGCGACCCGTACCGCATCGACACGCTGCTGATCTTCATGGCCAACATGGCGTGGAACTCGACGATGAACACGTCCGAGGTGCGCCGCATGCTCAACGACCGCGGCGACGACGGGGAGTACCGGATCCCGTTCCTCGTCGTCTGCGACGCGTTCCAGTCGGAGATGACCGCCTTCGCCGACCTGGTGCTGCCCGACACCAGCTACCTCGAGCGCCACGACTGCATGTCGATGCTCGACCGGCCGATCTCCGAATTCGACGGGCCGGCCGACTCGGTGCGCATTCCGGTCGTGCCGCCGACCGGCCAGTGCAAGCCGTTCCAGGAGGTGCTGGTCGAGCTGGCGGGCCGCTTGAAGCTGCCCGCCTTCGTGCATGCCGACGGGTCGCGCAAGTACCGCGACTACCCCGATTTCATCGTCAACTACGAGACCGCGCCCGGCTCGGGCATCGGTTTTCTCGCCGGCTGGCGCGGCAAGGGCGGGGAGAAGTTCATGCAGGGCGAGCCCAATCCGCGCCAGTGGGAGATGTACGCCAAGAACAACTGCGTGTTCCAGCTCAAGCTGCCGCCGTCCTACCAGTACATGCGCAACTGGAACAAGGGCTATCACGAGTGGGCGCAGAGGACGCGCCTGCGCCGCTACGCCGATCCCATCGTGATCCAGATTTATTCCGAGGTGCTGCAGAAATTCCGCATGGCGGCGCAGGGCAGGGGGCCGGCGAAGCGGCGCCCGCCGCCGCACCTGGCGAAGCGCATCGAAACCTATTTCGATCCGCTGCCGTTCTACTACGAACCGCTGGAAGCGCAGGTGACCGACGCGCACAAGTACCCGCTGAACGCGATTACCCAGCGTCCGATGGCCATGTACCACTCCTGGGATTCGCAGAATGCCTGGTTGCGCCAGATCCACGCGCATAACTACCTGTTCGTGAATCCGGCGCGCGCGCGCGCCCACGGTATAGACGACGGAGGCTGGATCTGGGTCGAGTCGATGTGGGGCAAGGTGCGCTGCATGGCGCGCTATTCCGAAGCGGTGGAGCCGGGCACGGTGTGGACCTGGAACGCCATTGGCAAGGCACCCGGCGCCTGGAACCTCGCGCCCGGCGCCAACGAAGCCGAGTTGGGCTTTTTGCTGAATCACCTGATCAGCGACGAGTTGCCTCACCCCTCGCCCTCGGGGAGGGGGGCAGGGGGCGAGGGTTCCCCGGGTGACGAGCGCATCTCCAATTCCGACCCGATCACCGGCCAGGCCGGCTGGTACGACGTGCGCGTGCGCATCTACAAGGCCGGCGCGGACGAGGCGCAGCGGTCCTCGCCTCAGGTGGCTGCGGTTGCCGCTCTGCCGGGCATGGACGCGGTGCGCAAGACCTGGCTCGCCTTCGTCGCCGGGATGAAGAAATGAGCAAGCAGCTGGCGCTGGTGATCGACCTGAACGTCTGCGTCGGCTGCCACGCCTGCGTCACCAGCTGCAAGGAATGGAACACCTCGGGCGAGGCCGGGTCCCTGTCGGACGACAATCCCTACGGACGCGATCCGACCGGAACATTTTTCAACCGCGTGCAGACTTTCGAAGTGGGCGAATTTCCCAACACGCAGACGGTGCATTTCCCGAAGTCCTGCCTGCACTGCGAGGATCCGCCCTGCGTGCCGGTGTGCCCGACTGGCGCGAGTTACAAGCGCGCCGAGGACGGCATTGTGCTGGTCGATTACGACAAATGCATCGGCTGCAAGTACTGCGCCTGGGCCTGCCCCTATGGCGCGCGCGAAATCGACGAACATCAGAAGGTGATGAAGAAGTGCACCCTGTGCGTGGATCGCATCTACGACGAATTGCTGCCGCCGGCGGACCGGCAGCCGGCCTGCGTCATGGCCTGCCCGACCAGCGCGCGTCTGTTCGGCGACGTGCACGATCCGGAGTCGGCGGTGTCGCAGGCGATACGCGATTCAGGCGGCTACGCGCTGATGCCGGAGTGGGGCACGCACCCGGCCAATCACTATCTGCCGCGGCGCAAGACCGAGATCACCCTGCACCGCGACGAACTCGAGCGGGTGGATAATCCGCTCAAAATCGACGGCAAGCTGCCCAAGCCCGACATCCGGGCGCCATCCCTCGACGACAGCACTTCCTGGTAAGCGCGATGCGGCCTGCGTTCTCGGTCATTTTTCTCACCACACTCATCGGCGCGGGCCAGGGTTTGTTCATCGCCCTCTACGTTACTGAACTCGGTGCGCTGCTCGGCGCCTGGGCCGTGCCGCCGGGACCGTACTTTGCGCTGGGCTGCGCGCTGTCGCTCGTCTTGCTTGGCGGCGGGCTGCTCGCCTCGTTTTTCCATCTTGGCCGTCCCGAGCGGGCCTGGCGTTCGGCCGCGATGTGGCGCACATCCTGGCTGTCGCGCGAGGTCATCGCGCTTCCGGCTTTCATGGCCGCGGTCGCCGCCTTCGGCCTGGCGCATTATCTGCGGGGTGCCGGGGACCTGACTTTGGCGCTGGGAGCGGCGGGTCTGGCCCTGGGTCTGCTGTTGTTCGTCTGCACCGGCATGATCTACGCCTGCCTGCCATTCCTGCAGGAATGGCATACGCCGCTTACCATCATCAATTACACGCTGTTCGGCTGTGCCTCGGGTTTCCTGCTGGGCACGGTCTGGGCGGCGGCGCATGCGCCCGCGCTGGTCACCGCATCGGCGCTGTGGACGGCGGCATTCACGCTGGCAGCCCTGGTTACGCGCCTGGCGTCGCTCGCGCGCAACGCGCGGCTCAAGCCGAAATCGACGCTGCAGACGGCGATCGGGGTGAAGCACCCGCGCATCGCGCAGAAGTCCGAGGGCTTCATGGGCGGCTCGTTCAACACGCGCGAATTCTTCCACGCCAGGTCGTTCGCCTCGCTGCGCGCGGTGAAGTGGGCGTTCCTGCTGCTGGTGTTCCCAGTGCCGCTGACCCTGCTCGCGGCCGGAGTCGCACTGTCCTCCTGGCCGGTTCTGGCATTGGCGTTCGCGCTGCAGTACCTTGGCCTCCTGGCCGAGCGCTGGTACTTTTTCGCCCAGGCCAGGCACCCGCAGAACCTGTACTATCAGGCGATTTCCTGAGATCGTCGGCTGCATGTTGCAACTCCCCGGGGTTCTGCTACATTCATTTTTGCGGGATTTCGAATTGGATGACCATCTCCCCCGGTCGGATTTGGCTGTAAAGGCGAAAACAAATGCTGATCAACCACCACAAAGGAAGCGACCATGAATTTCGATAAAGACCTGGATGCGCGCGGTTTGAACTGCCCTCTGCCCATATTGCGCGCGAAAAAAGCGCTGACCGACATGCAAAGCGGCCAGGTACTGCGCATCGTTTCGACCGATTTAGGTTCGGTCAAGGATTTTCAGGCTTTTTGCAAGCAGACCGGCAACGCTCTGCTGTCGCAGACGGAAGCGGGTAACGAATTCACTTTCTTTCTGAAACGAAAGTGAATTGCGTGGCCACGGCTACCGATGCCTGCTGAGAATTTGTAATTCTGTTGGACCGAACAGTCGCAGTTATGAATTGCATATTCTTTTCGCCGGGCGTAGTCTTTTCCGAAATCCCGGAGCGCGCGACGAAGGTCATCTGAAGCGTGCAGTGAGGGGTCAGCGACCAATGTGCACAGAAGGGCGCTAAAGCCCCGCCGCCGTTTGCCGCGTCCAAGCCGATATGTGGCACGCATTTGTCTGGAGGAGGTACTGTGGCCGGAGAAAAGATCTGCGTGGTGGTGGTTTCCGGAACACGCGAACGCTTGCAAATGGCCGCGATGGTGGCCTCGGTAGCTGCTGTCAGCGGCATCGAAGTCACGATATTCCTTTCCATGAATGCGGTGCCTTACTTCATCAAGGGCGCCTCGACCGACGCGCCCAGCGAGGGCAACTTCGGCGATCTTGTGGTGAAGAAGAAGGCGCCGGATTTCAAGACCCTGTTCCGGCAGGCCGTAGAGCTGGGCGATGCGAAGATCCTGCCGTGCTCCATGGCGCTGGACATTGCCGGCATCGAGACCGATACCCTGGAGCCGTACTTGGGGGAACCGACCGGGCTTGCGAGCTTCCTCGATGCGGCGCGCGATGCGCAGATTTGGACTTTTTGAGACGAACCGAGGAGGCGCGACAATGGCAGAGAAGAAAATCATCGATGGCCGAGGCAGCTTCTGCCCCGGCCCCCTGATGGAGCTGATTGGCGTCCTGAAAATGTCGCAGATCGGGGACGAACTCGAGGTGTTGTCCAACGACAAGGGTTCGGCGAAAGACATCCCCGAATGGGTGCGCAAGGTGGGCCACGAGTACGTGTCGACGCGCGAAGAGGCGGGCGTCTGGCATATAACCGTGAGGAAAGCCAAGTAGGGGGGGCCTGAACACCCATTGTAAGTTTCCCAGGTTAGGGAAAGCTCTGATTGCGTTACCGGCTCGATCAGGGCTTCCATAGGATATGTTGTGTTCGATGTCAACGTGAGGAGGCGGGAATGAAAATACTCATTATCGGCGGCGGCATGGGCGGCACCATCCTGGCGAACAATCTGGCGCGGCGCCTGAGTGCGGAGTTGCGAGCGGGGAAAGCCCGCATAACGATGCTCTCGGCGTCGGATCGGCATCTGTATCAACCTGGCTTGCTGTACCTTGCCATCGGCCGCACCACGCCCGACGCGCTGTATCGTGACCAGG
>JADGRR010000224.1 GCA_017880745.1 Burkholderiales bacterium | reverse complement strand
TGAGACGCCGGCAGCGCCCGCGGCGGTTCAGCCCAGTTCGCGGCCCATCACCAGTTCAAGGCCGGCGCTGTCTAGGACGCGGATGAATTTCTGCTGCACGCCGATCAGTCCTTCCTCCTGGAATTTGGAGAAAGTGCGGCTGACGGTCTCCAGTTTCAGGCCGAGGTAGCTGCCAATCTCCCCGCGCGTCATGCGCAGGTTGAATTCCGTGGGCGAATAGCCGCGCGCAGCCAAGCGCTGCGACAGATTGAGCAGGAACATCGACAGGCGTTCGTCGGCATTCATGCTGCCCAGCAGCAGCATCACCCCGTTCTCGCGCACGATTTCACGGCTCATCATCTTGTGAAAATGGCGCTGCAGGCCGGGAATTTCGTGCGCCAGCTCCTGCAACCCGGCAAAGGGAATGGCGCAGACGTCGCTGTCCTCCAGGGCGATGGTGTTGCAGGTGTGCCGCTCCGGCCCGATGCCGTCCATGCCCAGGACCTCGCCTGTCATGGAGAACCCGGTCACCTGGTCGCGGCCATTCTCGAGCAGGGCTGTGGACTTGAAGAAGCCATTGCGCACGGCATACAGGGAGGTGAAGCGGTCGCCGCTGCGGTACAGACTCTCACCGCGGCGCACGCGCGAGCGGTGGAACACCAGGCGGTCGGCGACGTCCATCTCGGAGCGGGTCAGGCCGCAGCAGGGCAGGCACAACTCGCGCAGGTTGCAGGTCGAGCACGTGGTCCTGCACTGCGCGCTCTCGCCCGACTTGGGGGTGGCTGCGGCATCGTCCGGCGCGCGGCGCAGGGCGGGGATAATCCGTACTGAGCTGTTGGTTGTCATAATGCTCTCCAGTCCGGTGACAGCCCGAGTCGGCGCCGACGACCGGGTGTTACGTAATTGCATGGCAACCAGTGCAGCCGCACCGCAATTCCCGCATGCCGAGCATGCGCCCGCGAAAGCAGGTGCGCCAATCCAGCCACCGGTCAGGAATGCCGGAGCGCTTGCACAGGATACACTTCCTGCATCAGCGCGCACAAGACCACGCAGCCTGCCGCGGACGGCAGGTCGGCTTGTCCGGTGAAACTCAGTCCGTTCAGGGATGGCCTTCCGGCAACAGACCTGCGGTGCCCGGTCCGGGCATTGCGGTGAAACCGGCGGGGGACAGGGCTGAGTGCGTCGTCGTGCAATATTTCGAGCCGATGGCGGGAAACGAGCGAGTGTTCGGACTCGATCAGCTTGGCGGATCTGCGCGTCCCGCCGCGCTTGAGCATACGCGCGACTCGGGCCGGATCACGGCCACCGGAACCGTCGCTCTGGCGCTCGGCTCGCGTTCGGACGGCGGTTCTCAGCAGCCTGCTACACAGCCACCACTTCGATGTCGGGCTCGATCGTTTTCAGCAGTTGCTCGATGCTGACCAGCGTGCCCGACATCGAACTCGGGCAGCTGCCGCAGGCGCCCTGGTAATGCACGGTCAGCTTGTTGCCTTCCAGACCGAGCACGTGAAGGTCGCCGCCGTCGCCTTGCAGGTAAGGGCGGATCTGCTCATCCAGCAGTCCGTTGATCATGTAGATCCGTTGCTGATCGTCGGGGCTCAGGTCGGTTATCGGCGTTGTGGCGGAGGTGAGCCGCGCGGTTTGCTCGTCCGCCGCCGGCGCCGCCCGTATCCGGTCCGCAACCCGGCGCAGCAGTTGCTGCCAGTCGGCCTGGCCGTCCTGAGTGACCGTGAGCCAGCGGTCGACGTAGAACACGTTGGTCACATGCTCGATGTCAAATATCGACGCGGCCAGCAGATCGTCCATTGCCTGCCCGGCGTTGTCGTAGGAACGCGTGATGCCCCAGGTCAGCGGCTCCTTGAGGATGAATTTCTTCGCGTTCGGATTCGGCGTGTCTTCGATGTCGGCTATCTTGGGCATGGCGGATTTCAGTTAGAACCTGTTGCAAATTGAATTTTTGCAACGGGCCAATCTAGGGGAGTATGAGGGGATGTATCCCCTCATGCGTAGATAGGTTTCAGGCATCGCCGAGCGGCGCGTGCATCGGATCGTTTTCGGATTCGGTCGAGGTGTCCGCAACCGAGTGGAGTGCGGCATGCAGCGTGTGCCACGGCAGGATCGCGCATTTGACGCGCGTTGGCAGGTCGCGCACGCCCGCTAACACCGTGAGCCGCCCGAGATGATGCGCTTGCTTGTCGATATCGATCTGGCCGGTCGCCATGTCGCGAAACTCCTGAATCAGCGTTTCCGCGTCCTGCCGCGTCTTGCCCTTGACATTTGCCGTCATCATCGATGCCGACGCCTTGCAAATCGCGCACGACTCGCCCTGAAACGCGATGGCGGCTATGTGCTCTCCCTCCAGATTCAATGCCACGCTGAGATGATCGCCGCACAGAGGGTTGTGGCCCTCGGCCTTGTGGCTCGCCTGCGCGAGCGCGCCGTAGTTCCGCGGCTTCCTGTTGTGATCGAGAATGACTTCCTGATACAGGGATTTGGGGTCGGCCATCAGGAGAAAACCTTCTGCACATTGCGGATGCCCGCGACCAGCGCATCGACCTCGGCCATGGTGTTGTAGAAGGCGAACGAAGCGCGCGAGGTTGCCGGCACTTTGAAGCGCTGCATGACCGGCTGCGCACAATGATGGCCGGTGCGCACCGCGACGCCGTCCTGGTTCAGCAGGGTGCCGACGTCGTGCGGGTGCACGCCGTCGAGCGCGAACGACAGCACCGCGGCCTTGTCTCGCGCGGTGCCGATGATGCGCACGCCGGGAATGCGTTTGAGTTGGTCGGTCGCGTAATCGAGCAAATCGAGCTCGTGCGCGGCAATCGCGTCCATGCCGACGGCCGACAGGTAATCGATCGCTGCGCCGAGCCCGATCGCGGCCGCAATCGGCGGCGTGCCGGCCTCGAACTTCTGCGGAATCACGTTGTACGTGGTCTTCTCGAAAGTCACCGACAGGATCATGTCGCCGCCGCCCTTGAACGGCTGCATGCGCTCGAGCAGCGCGGCCTTGCCGTAGAGGATGCCAATGCCGGTCGGGCCGCACAGCTTATGCCCCGAAAACGCGTAGAAATCGCAATCCAGATCCTGCACGTCGACTTTCAGGTGCGGCACAGCCTGCGCGCCGTCCACCAGCACCGGTACGCCGCGCGCATGCGCAAACGCGATCATCTGCTTCACCGGGTTGACTGTGCCGAGCGCGTTCGACACGTGCGTCACGCCGACGAGCTTCGTGCGCGCGTTGAACAGCTTTTCGTATTCGTCGATCAGCAGTTCGCCGGCATCGTTGACCGGCACGACGCGGATCTTCGCTCCTTTCTCTTCGGCCAGCATCTGCCACGGCACGATGTTCGAATGGTGCTCGAGCGTGGTCAGGACGATTTCGTCGCCGGCGCCGATGAACCTGCGGCCGTAGCCGTGCATCGCCAGGTTGATCGCTTCGGTGGTGCCGCTGGTGAATATCACCTCGCGCTCCTCGCGCGCGTTGATGAAGCGCGTGATCTTGCGCCGTGCCTCCTCGTACTCGGCGGTGGCGATCTCCGACAGCGTATGCACTGCGCGGTGTATGTTCGCGTGCTGCGTCGTCTGGTAGCGCACCAGGCGGTCGATCACCTGCTGCGGCATCTGGCTGGAGGCCGCGTTATCCAAATAGATCAGCGGCTTGCCACTCGGCTTTAATCCGAGGATCGGAAAATCGGCGCGGATACGCGCGACGTCCAAAGCCGATGCGGGGCGCGGTTTCAGCGCGCTTTGGCTCGCGCTCATGATTGGCCCGCCGCGCCGGGCGTTGCGCTCTGGGTTTGCGCCAGCACTGCCTGCTCGAGCCGGCTCCTGAGCGAGGCAACGGGGACGCGCTCGATGACCTCGGCGCCGAACGCGTAGGTAAGCAGATTGCGCGCCGCGGTATCGGACAGGCCGCGGCTCTTGAGATAAAACACTTCATCGACATCGAGCTGGCCGACGGTCGCGCCGTGAGCGCATTTCACGTCGTCGGCGAAAATCTCGAGCTGCGGTTTGGTGTCGACGCGCGCCTTGCCGCTCAGGAGCAGGTTGCGGCTCGATTGCGACGAATCGGTGCGCTGCGCGCCGGCCCGCACCATGATGTTGCCGTTGAACACCGCGCGTCCGGCGCCGTCGACGATGCATTTGTGCAGCTGCCGGCTCACGCCCTGCGGCATGGCATGGTCGATGAGCGTATGGGTATCGGCGAGTTGCGCACCGCCGATCAGCGCCAGCCCGTCGATGCTGCACTCGGCGCCTTCGGCCGCCAGCAGCACGCCGAGGTTGTGGCGCGAGATGCGCGCGCCCAACGCAACGCTCACGGAATGATAGCGGCTCGCGTGCGCCAGCGACACTGCGCAATTCGCGAAATGGAACGCTTCGGCGCCGTCGCGCTGCACCCGAACATGGTGGACCTGCGCGTTGCCGGCGAGCGCCATCTCGGTCACCGCGTTGGTGAAATAGGCTTCGTTCTGCACCGCGACGAAGTCCTCGACTACCGTTACCGCGCTGCCTGCCTCCGCAATGACCAGGCAACGCGGATAGCTGGCTGCGTGTTTGCGCGTCGCAATGAACAGCAGATGAACCGGTGCCGCAAGCGCCATGTCGCGCGGCACGACGATCAGGGCTCCGTCGTGCAGGAATGCGGTATTGAGCGCCGTGAACGCGTTGCGCTCGAATACGGCGTGCCGGCCGAGGTGCGCCTGCACGGCCGCGCCGTGCCGGTTCGCGCCCGAGGCAAGATTTTCCACCGTGAGGCCGGCGTGGTTGAACGAATGCTGCGGCGCGTAATTCCCGTCGACGAATACCAGCCGCGCGGCGGCTTCGGGGATGGCCCACTGCTCGACAGTCGCCGGCGAAAGTTGCGCCGCGCCTGGCGCCGGCTGCGCCGCGCCTAGCGCGGGCTGAAAGGACAGCTTGGTGAGCGGCGAGATATCGGTGAAACGCCAGTCCTCGTCGCGCGTGGTCGGCACTGTCAGCGCGCCGACGCGATCGACCGCGTTCGCCCGCAGCTGATTCAGCCAGGTCAGCGAACTCGCCGGGGGCTGTCCCTGCAGCAGGCTGTCCAGATATCGGCTGGTCGAGGCGGTATTCATGTGCTCACGCGGGCGTTCGCTTTCTCTTCCGCGCCGACCCAGTCGTAGCCCCTGGCTTCGAGTTCGAGGGCGAGCTCCTTGCCGCCGGTCTTGACGATGCGGCCCGATTCCATCACGTGCACGTAATCGGGCACGATGTAATTGAGCAGGCGCTGGTAGTGCGTGACCAGCACGATTGCATTGTCTTTGTTCGCCAGCTGGTTGACGCCGCCGGCAACGATCCTGAGAGCGTCGATGTCCAGGCCGGAATCGGTTTCGTCGAGAATCGCGAGCTTCGGCTCGAGCAGCGCCATCTGCAGGATCTCGTTGCGCTTCTTCTCGCCGCCCGAGAAACCTTCATTGACGCTGCGGTCGAGGAAATCCGGATTCATCTCGAGCAGTTTCATTTTCTCGCGCACGAAATCGTCGAACTCGAGCGGGTCGAGCTCGTCCTTTCCGCGCTGCGCCTGCACCGTGTTGTAGGCAAGGCGCAGAAACTGGCTGTTCGCCACACCCGGTATTTCGATCGGATATTGAAAACCGAGAAACAACCCGGCGCGCGCGCGCTCTTCCGGTTTGAGGTCGAACAAGTTGGCGCCCTGGAACATCACTGTGCCGCCCGTGACCTCGTAAGCAGGATGGCCGGCCAGCACTTTCGCGAACGTGCTCTTGCCCGAGCCGTTGGGCCCCATGATCGCGTGCACTTCGCCGCTTTTGACGGTCAGGTCGATGCCTTTGAGAATTTCGATGCCGTTGACCGTCGCGCGCAGTCCGCGCACGTCGAGCAGCGTTTTGCCGTCCTGGTAAAT
>JADGRR010000223.1 GCA_017880745.1 Burkholderiales bacterium | reverse complement strand
CAGCCGCTGTTTGCGGTCCTGATTGTAGAAAAAGCGGGCATCCTCCAGGCGTGGCCCGACGACGCGCTGGTTGCCCTCGACGATGTTCTTCGGGTCGGCGAGGCGCATGTTGCTGACGATGAGGAATTTGTTGGTCAGCTTCCCGGCGGCGTCGAACAGCGGGAAGTATTTCTGGTTCTGCCGCATGGTGAGGATCAGGCATTCCTGCGGCACGGTGAGGAAGTCGTGCGCGAACTCGCCGATATAGACGCTAGGCTGCTCGACCAGGGCGGTCACTTCATCCAGCAGCGGGGCGACATCCTTTTCCGGACCGAGCGAAGCGCCGAGTTCGGTGGCCTTCCGGCTCAATTGTGCCGCAATTTCGTCGCGGCGCGCATCAAACGAAGCGATGACCTGTCCGTGCGCAGCGAGCGCCTCCTCATAGGCATCGGCGCTCGCGAGGGGGATGTCTCTGACGCCCTGGAAGCGATGCCCGTGGGTGACGCGGCCCGCTTTGAGTCCGAGAACGGAAACGTCGACGATCTCGCCGCCGTAGAGCGCGACCAGGCCATGCGCCGGACGCACGAACTGCACCGTGGTCGCGCCGTCGGCGAGCTGGTAGCTCATCACTTTCGGAATCGGCAGCTTTGCTATCGCCTCCTGCAACGCGAGTTGCAGGCCGGCAGCGAGCGTGAGCCCAGGAATCGTCTGCTTGAGGAACGCATATTCAGCATCGCCTTCGATTCTGCGCTCGAGCTGATCCGCCGCGGCGCCCTCTTTTTCCAGGCGTTTTGCGAGTGCTGCGCTCGGCTTGCCGTCTGCGCCGAAAGCGACTTTGGCCGGCATCAGCTTCTTCGACTCGGATCGGTCCGCGGCCTTTGGCCGCACGTCCTCGATCAGCACGGCCAACCTGCGCGGAGTGGCGAAAATCCGGGTATCGCCTGCTGCGCTGTCCTTCAGCTGCGCCCGGATCAGTCCATCCTGCAGGCGGTGACCGAACGCCTCGCCCAGCTGCTTCAGCGCTTTCGGCGGCAGCTCCTCGGTGAACAGCTCCACCAGCAGGCTCGCGCTCATGCCGTTTCCCGCTTGTGCAAATCGGCCTTGAGAGCGGCGATATCGATACCCAGGCGCCCGAGCTGCTCCGGCGGGCACATCGGGAAATCCTGGCGCAGGCGGGAATCGAAATACGACTGCGACACGCTGCGCGCGAGGTTGCGAATGCGGCCGATGTAGGCGGCGCGTTCGGTGACCGAAATTGCGCCGCGCGCATCGAGCAGGTTGAAAGTGTGCGCCGCCTTGAGCACCATCTCGTAGCCGGGCAGCGCGAGTTGCGCCTGCATCAGGCGCTTCGCCTCGGCCTCGTAATCGGCGAAATGCCGGAACAGCATCTCGGCATTGGACTGCTCGAAGTTGTAGGTCGATTGCTCGACCTCGTTTTGATGGTAGACGTCGCGGTAAGTCACGCCCGGCGTCCATACCAGGTCGAACACGTTCTTCACGTCTTGCAGGTACATGGCGAGGCGCTCGATGCCGTAGGTGATTTCCCCGGTGATGGGCTTGCAGTTGATCCCTCCGACCTGCTGGAAGTAGGTGAATTGCGTCACTTCCATGCCGTCGAGCCACACTTCCCATCCGAGACCCCAGGCGCCCAGTGTCGGATTCTCCCAGTCATCCTCGACGAAGCGGATGTCGTGCGCCTTGGGATCGATGCCCAATGCCTCGAGAGAGCCGATGTAGAGTTCGAGAATGTCCGGCGGCGAGGGCTTGAGCACCACCTGGTACTGATAGTAGTGCTGCAGGCGGTTGGGATTGTCGCCGTAGCGGCCGTCCTTGGGGCGGCGCGAGGGCTGGACGTAGGCGGCCCGCCAGGGTTCGGGGCCGAGGGCGCGCAGGAATGTCGCCGTGTGAGAGGTGCCGGCGCCGACTTCCATGTCGTAGGGCTGCAATAGCGCGCAGCCCTGCCGGTCCCAATAGGACTGCAGCCTGAGGATAAGTTCCTGGAAGGTGGGCACGGTTCGCCGAAACTTGGAAAGCCGCAATTTTACAGGCTTTCCGCAGCCCGAGAAACCGAAAACAACGTTGCAACGGCGGGCAGCCGTAAACTTGCGCAGAACCGGCGCTGAGACGCCCCCGGACTTGTGTCTGTGCCGAACATGATATAAATGCAGCGTGCAGTTCAGCCATCTGATCCAGATCAACGATCCGCTCAATCCGCTGATCGATCCTCTGTCACGCGAGCAGTTGTGGCGCGGCCTGGTGTTGCGCGCGGAGAACCCCTTGTTGTTTGTCATGGCGCTGGACGGGTTCGAGATCGTCGAGCGCGGCGATAACATGCTGGCGCGCGAGCTGCGGTTCGGAAACCTGACACTGCGCGACCGGGTCAGATTCGAACCCATGAGGCAGGTGCGCTACGAGATCGAAGCGGCGGGCGACTCGCCCGCCGCTTCGCTGGTGATGACCATCGAGGAACCGGAGCCCGAACAGCTGTTCGTGCGCTTCGACTACGAAACCCTGCAGGGTGACGCGGCGGCGCCGATCGACGAGTTCTACAGCAGTTTTGCCAAGCAGGCTTACGTCGAGGCCGATATCGATACCGTCACCACCATCCGCCGGCTGGCGCTGGATCAGATTGTGGAAGGCTGAACCGCATCGCGCGCGCTCACACGCGGGTCTGGAACGGACCGCGGTTAAAGCGTGAATTTCACGACCCGATTGCGGCCCTGCTCCTTGGCGAGGTACATGGCACGATCGGCGCGAGCCTGGATGGCGTCGATGCTGCGTCCGTCCTCGGGGTAGCTCGCGAGCCCGATGCTGACGCTGGTCGCGATCCGCTTGCCCTCGGACTCCAGCGGGGTGGCGGCCACCGCTTTGAGAATCCGCTCGGCGACCTCGAGTCCCCGGGCAGCCGCCGTTTCCGGCAACAGCGCGACGAATTCGTCCCCGCCATAGCGCGCCAGCACGTCGGTGTGGCGCAGTTCCGTTTCGATGCACTTCGCCACCAGTTTCAGCAGACGGTTCCCGGCCTCGTGGCCGTGAAGGTCATTGACCGCCTTGAGATTGTCCGAGTCGATCATCAGCAGACTGGCGGGACGGTTGTAGCGCACCGCCTGGTCGAACAGCCGGCCGACGACGATGGTGAAGCCGCGCATGTTGTACAGGCCGGTAAGATCATCGGTTTCCGACAGCAGCCGGGCGCGGTTCAGGCCATAACGGATGTCGGCGGAAAACATGGTGGTGATATAGGCGACGAGGAGCATCGGCGCAAGCTGCGCCACCAAGCCGCCGATGTAGGCGAGCGAGAACAGCTCGTCGGAGGGGGAGTTTCCCCCGAGCAGGACGAAGCAGGCGGCGATCAGCGCCATCTCCAGCATCGTAGCGAGCTTGCCCAGCGCGAGCGCGCTGGTGACGATGACGAGCAGATAGGCATTGACCAGAGGGCTCGCTAGCCCGCCCGTGAACCACAGCGTCCAGGTGATGAACAGCAGCATCACCAAGGTTTCGACGGCAATCTTCCAGCGCGATTCAGCCTTGTAGAAATTGGCGTAGCGGAAGCTCAAGACGAACGCGGCGTAGAAGAACAACCCCGCGGAAATTGCCGCCTGGTCCACGGCCGCGGGCCCGCCGAACACCTGGTACAGCAGCACCAGGATCAGAAGCAACCACTCGATTTCAGCGACGGTGCGTGAAATTCCCCGCAGTTCCTCCTGCTCGATGCTCAGTATTTCAGCGGGCGTTGAGTTCACACACTTCCTTTTCTCGCGCGCAGCCTGCGTCTGCGGCTATCGCGCTGACATGGTCATTATACCGTGACCGACTACCGGTTCCGGGCCGGAAGATGCGGCTCACACTCCGGCCTTCTCCTCCCGCCAGAAGTCGAGTTTCTCCTGCACCACCCGGTCCGAGTAGATGAAAACCACCGCGTCGCTCGATGCCGTGTGCTCGTGCGCGACCCAGCTCGGCGCGACGAAGATGTCGTGCGGACCCCAGTCGAATGTCTCCGCGCCGATTTTGCTCGAGCCAGTGCCCTCGACCACGGTGAATACCGCGCTGTCGGTGGAGCGATAGGACGCGGTGTTGAAGCCCCTGGGGATGAGCTGCATCCAGGTCGATAGCGTCGGCATGGCCCAGCCGCCGTTGACCGGGTTGATGTATTTCATTTTGTACGCGTGCCAGGCGTCCGCGGCGCGAAAACGCGCAAGCTGATCCAGCGCCTCGCGCGTGCGCTTGTAAGGGTAGTTGAATATCGGCGAAGTCTGCGAAGCGTAGACCTGGTCGACCGGCAGCAGGTTGTGGCCCGCTTCGGCCATGGCCGCGCCTTCCGGGCGGTCCAGCGGATGGACCTTGCCCGGATAGCCTTCGCGAAAGCTCGCGCACATCAGATTGACGATGTGCATGTCCAGGCCGTCGAGCCAGACCATGGGCGCGTCGCTTTCGTTGCCGTGGTCGTGCCAGGTCATGGACGGGGTGATCACGAAATCGCCCGGTTCCATCATGGTGCGCTCGCCCGCGACCGCAGTGTAGGCCTTGTGTCCTTCGATGATGAACCGCAGCGCCGAGGCCACGTGCTTGTGCGCGGGCGCGATCTCCCCCGGCAGGATGATCTGCAGTCCGGCGAACAGGCTTTGGGTGATGCGCGACTCGCCCGGCAGTCCCGGGTTCTCCAGCACCATGACGCGGCGCTCGGCTTCCCCGGTCGAAATCAGCTGGCACGCCTCCATCAGGTACGGCCGCACCTCCGCATAGCGCCACATGGCGGGCACGCAACGCGGTGCCGGCCGGTCCGTGACCAGCCCGTGCAGCACGCGCCACAGCGGCGCGAGGTTGCGGCTGCGGGCGCGTTCGTAAAAATCCATCCGGCCGGCTTCGGCCGCGAGGTTTACGCTGGGAACGATGCCCGCGAGTACGCCGGCTTCGCGGTGGGCGCTGTTGTCGGGTTTCATCCGTGCCTCCTGCCGTTCAGATTTTTCGTTTCAGTATTTCATCGCCGTTGCGCGCATGATAGCGTAGCTGCCCGATTGCGGCGACGCGATTCCGGCATGCGGAATATTCAGCTATGATGCAAGCGAACTGTTGGCCCGGGAAAATCATGGAAACTTATCTGGTCTGGCTCGCCGCCGGATTCGTGCTGGTCATTGCCGAACTGGTTACCGGCACATTTTTCCTGCTGGTTCTGGGGGTCGCGGCGTTCGCCGGCTCGGCCACCGCCTGGTTCGGCCTGGGGTTCTGGGTCGAAGCCTTGTGCGCTGCGGTTGTGGCGATCGCCGGGGTGTTCTGGGTGCAGCAACGCCGCAAGACGATGCCGCAGCCCGATATGGCATCGCTCGACGTGGGCCAGGCGGTCACGCTTGATGCCTGGGTCAATCGGGAACAGGGCGCGGCGCGGGTGAAGTATCGCAACACCCTGTGGGATGCCGAGGTCGAGGGCGGGGGCGAGCGCGAGCTCGATCACGGCGAGGTGCTGTACATCCGTGCCGTGGACGGCAATACGCTCAAGGTGGCAAAGACGAAACCCTGAGGCCCAGCGATGCAAGCACCTGCACCCCCACCCCGAATTTCACGGTCCTTAAACGAATGGCAAGGGAGAATACCCATGTTCCCGAAATTCATCGCCGTCCTGATCGCCACCATCGTCGTCTCGCAGTTCGATCAGACGCGCGGCTTCACCATCCCGTTTTTCATTCTCGCCGTGGCGATCGTATTCGTCATCGAGGGCGTGCGCGTGGTGCCGCAGCAGAGTGCCTGGGTGATTGAGCGTCTGGGAAAATTCCACGCCATTCTGCAGCCGGGACTGAACGTGATCGTGCCTTTCGTCGACCGCGTCGCCTACACGCATTCGTTAAAAGAGGTACCGCTGGATGTGCCCGAGCAGGTTTGCATCAGCCGCGATAACACCCAGC
>JADGRR010000222.1 GCA_017880745.1 Burkholderiales bacterium | reverse complement strand
CACGATCGAGCTGCTGCACAAGACGTTCATCACGCCGATCGACCGCGAGGATATCCACCAGCTGATCTCCGAAATGGACAACATCCTCGATCTGATCGAGGACTCGGCCCAGCTGATGTTCCTGTACGACGTGCGCGTCCTGCCGCCGGATGCGAAAAAGCTCGCGGACATCTGCGTGGAGTGCTGCGAGAAGGTGAAGAGTGCCGTGACGCTGCTCTCCAGCATGGACAACGCCGATGCGATTATGGCGATTTGCGAGGACATCGACCGGCTCGAGTCGGAGGCCGACCACGTGATGCGCGCGGCGATGGGACGCCTGTTCCGCGACGAACCGGACGTGCGCGAGCTGATCAAGCTGCGCACGGTGTATGAACACCTGGAGACGGTGACCGACCACTGCGAGGATGTGGCCAACATCCTCCAGGGCATCGTGATCGAGAACGCTTGATTCCCTCTGCACGTCAACGCCGGGGCAGCCCTTGAGTTTCCACATGCTCGTGTTCCTGGTCGCGCTCGCTCTGGCGTTCGATTTTCTGAACGGCTTTCATGACGCCGCCAATTCCATCGCCACCATCGTGTCGACGCGCGTGATGCGGCCGCAGTGGGCAGTGCTGTGGGCGGCGTTTTTCAATTTCGTCGCCTTCCTGTTCTTCGGCCTGCTGGTCGCCGCCACGGTAGGCAAGGGCATCATCGATCCGGCCATCGTCGATCGTTATGTCGTGTTCGGCGCGCTGGTAGGGGCGATAAGCTGGAACATCATTACCTGGTATTTCGGCATTCCCTCGAGTTCGTCGCATGCCCTGATCGGCGGGCTCGCGGGCGCGGCGGTGGCCAAGGGCGGGGCGGATACGCTGATCGCAGGCGGCTTCCTCAAGACCATGGCGGCCATCGTGTTGTCGCCCGCACTCGGCCTGGTGCTGGGCGCCGCGTTGATGATCCTGGTGTCGTGGATTTGCGCAGACAGCACGCCGCGCCGCGTAGATCGCTGGTTCCGCCGGCTGCAGTTCGTCTCGGCCTCGTTTTACAGCCTTGGACACGGCGGCAACGACGCGCAGAAGACCATGGGCATCATTTGGATGCTGCTGATCGCAGCCGACGTGACCGGAGCGAAGGATCCGTTGCCGTTCTGGGTGGTGATGGCCTGTCAGTCGGCGATGGGGCTCGGCACGATGTTCGGCGGCTGGCGCATCGTCAAGACCATGGGCCAGAAGATCACCAAACTCAAACCCGTGGGCGGCTTCTGCGCCGAAACCGGCGGCGCCATCACCTTGTTTCTCGCAACCTGGCTGGGCGTGCCGGTCTCGACCACCCATACCATTACCGGCGCCATCGTCGGCGTGGGCTCGGTGAATAAACTCTCCGCGGTGCGCTGGGGTGTGGCCGGCAACATTGTCTGGGCCTGGGTCCTGACCATTCCCTGCTCGGCTTTCATCGCTGCTGTTGCCTGGTTCCTGGGTCAGCAGTATCTCTAGCGAGCGCGGACGGAGGCGCGCGTGGGTCAGGAACAGCTGCGCTTTGCATCCAGGGCAAGTATGAACAATGAGTGCTGTAATCGGGTACGATCGACGACCGTCTCATCGGGCGACGGTGACGCATGCCCTTGCGACAGCCACTCGCGTCGGCTTATTGCGATGATGGCGGCCGCTGTATGCTCAATGTCTACTGGCCGCGCCATCCAGTCCAGCCAGTCCAACGGCTCAGCGGCCGACGAATCCATATCCTGGTCTATCATGATCACGTCCTCCTCTATGTCTCGTCGCGCCCAGGGCAGCCCGGCATAGGTCCGCCGCACAGAACCCAAGATAGCTCGCGATAATTACAGGGCGTTGACGGAAGTGTGAATTGTCGCCGTCTCGGCGCGAGACGCCACCTTTCCGCGCCGACTGCAGAAGCACCTCGCGCCGCGCGGTTTCATCGCCGCCGTATCGGCACCACGCGCCCTCGGCGTCGACGAGACGTGCGGGCGGCACGCATCAACCGGCGGAGATTGAACGTTCCATTTTCGGCACCAGTTCACTGCCACTGGAACCGCCCCAAAAAAAACGTAAGCGGGCGACCAATCCCGCCGGTTCCCTGAAGCGCGCTAGCACTCGACCTCGTCGATCGCCTTGCGGCAAAGCGCGACGATGCGCCGGTACGCCGTCTCGCGCTTCTTGCGCGAGGCATACTGCGGGATCTCCTCCACCTTCTTGATGGTCTTCTTGCACGCAAGCAGCAAGTGCTTCGCGCCAGGGACGAGTTTGGGATTTCTTTGTATGGCGGAAATATCTTTGCGCGAAAGAATCTGCAACGCCTTGTGTTGCGCGCCGGTGACCTTCACGTTTTTCATTGATTCTCCCTGCATTTATTGTCTGCGGTCAGGATCCGGGGCACAACAACGACAGCGTGGATGTGCTCTATGCGTCGAACAGCGTGAATTCATCGCAGGAATCGAAATACGCAGAACAAATGGCAATCCTCAACCGACGCAAGATTACCCACAGATTCTGTGGATATCGTTGTGCATATCGTCGCCACAGGCACGCAAGGCGACGATCCAGAAGCGTTTTTCGCGTCCGCCCAAAGAATAGTCTGCCATGAAATGTGTTACGGGAATGTGACAGCGCGCTTGGCCAGGTCAGCGCTTTGGCTCCAGCTTCCTTCAGTTTCGCAGCCGCCTGCGACACCCTTGCGGTTCGCCTAACTCCTCCCTTGTCGGGCGAGTGGAGGACTTACACCTCCAGCTAGGTGCGCCCTGGCGGACGCACCAAAAAAAATGCCGCGGCCGAAGCCGCGGCACAACAACGCCCTTCCGTGGAGGAGAGGAAAGAAGAGCGGTGATCGTTGGCGCCTAGGGCGCCTTTCTCTTAGTGTCCTTGCTGGCCCGGCTGCTGTCCGTGCTGGTCTTGCTGCCGTTGCTGGTCTTGCTGTTGGCCCTTCTGGAGCAATTCACGCGGCCTGTGCGAGAAAATGCCGAGCGTAGCGCGCACAGATATTCGCAAGCGGCAGCAAGATCAGCAGATCGGCGACGTTGAAGTCGGGATCCCATGCCGGCTCGCCGCAGATCCAGGCGCCGACGTTGAGATAGCCTTTCACTAAAGGCGGCAGATCGGCCTGGCGCGAGGCGTCCAGACGCTCGAGCGGCAGCCTGCATCGCGGAAACGCACGGTATTCAAGCGGACACATGTGCCGGTCCTTGATCTGCTGATAAATCGACGCAGCGCCATGGCCGCCGTCGCCCATGCTCAGGCTGGCGCAGCCGATCATATGCGAGTAACGGTTCTCGCTCATGTAGCGTGCCAGTCCTGCCCATAGCAGGAGGATCGTGCTGCCCGAACGGTAGTCCGGGTGAATGCAGGAACGTCCGACTTCCACCAGGCCTGGACGCAGGTTCGCGATGCGCACCAGGTCGAACTCCTGTTCCGAGTAGTAGCGGCCGATACGGTGGGCATTGCGCGGCGGCAGAATGCGGTAGGTACCTACCACTTCGTTCGTATCGTTGTCGCGCACGAGCAGGTGCTCGCAATGCAGATCGAACATGTCGTGATCGACCCCGGGTCGCGCAGTCTCGATGCGCGCCCCCATTTCGCCGCAAAATACCGCGTAACGCAAGCGCTGCGCCTCGATGATCTCGCTCTCGTTGCGCGCAAAGCTCACGCCCAGTCTGCGCCGCGGCTTGTCCACATGTTGCAGTTCCCGGTTCAGCATCGCTGCTCCCGTATGTGATGAACACCGGGGACACTGTAGAACCGCGCCGTTACGCCGGCGTGACCGCGCGGTTAAATATTCGTTACCGATCGGTCCGAACCGGCGCGTCGCCCCGGCACGGGCGGTGAGTCGCGCGCACCGTGGCCGCGCTGTCACCGAAAAACAACGCTGGCTTGATCAACCCGTCACAATGCGGATGCGGCCATACGCGGGTGGCGTCCGGGGCGAGCCGCTTGAAACCAGACCGCGCCCTGGCACGCCGCGCGTGCAGGCTCGCACTCTATCCCCAGCGCACGCGAGATGACTGTTTGGGCGCGCGCCGCAATTTCGCGGCGGGTATGATCGGCACCGGACCAGGCAGCCAGAAACCGCAACTCAAGCACGATTTCCGGCTGCCTCACAATCGCAGCTATTGACGCAAGCAGCGTAGCCTTGCCTACCCAGGCCGCATCTTCGGTGCGCTCGCCTTGACTGTCGACATAGCGCAACGCGAGCGGATGGATCCGTGCAGCCGTGTCCACCGCTGATTGCAGCAGTGCCGGGCGGAACGGCTTGAGGTCGCCGCCGAGCGTGGTTGTTCCCTCAGGATAGACCACCACCGGCCGTATTCCTCGATGCAAGGCCTGTGCAATCTCGCGCTGCGCGCGACGCGCGCCGCGCGAGGTACCGCGTTCGATGAAAATGGTTCCGGTCCGCTCACACAGCTTGCCGAGAAAAGGCCATGCGCGAATCTCGGCCTTGGCGACGAAGGTTGCGGGGAACACTGCGCTGATGGCGAAGATATCGAGCCAGGAGACATGGTTCGCGACCAGCAGGCATTTCGCCGGAAGCGCGCGCGGCAGGTCGTAGCAATGCAACTTTATGTTGAGGATAGCCAACAGCCGCTTTGACCAGCGTTGAATCATCGCGTGCTGGCGTTCGCTTGAGCAACGTGGGTACACCACCCCGGCGAGGAAGACTCCGTTCGCCAGATGCAGGCCAAGGCGCAATATGCGAGCCGCGCGGGTAAGATAACCCGTACTCGACCTCAGCGCTGCGGCATGCATCGCGTCAGGTAGCGAATTGCCATGAGGCGCGACGCCTGGAGCGCGCGCGAATACCCCGCGCCCGTGCGGCGCTGCTGCTCGTTGCATCCAGCGCAAGGCTGAACGTTGGGTGCGCGAACCGGGCGCGATCGGCGACGGGCTCATCGGCTGCACCTCGCGACACCCACTCGCATCGCGTCGTGGCGATGACCTCCAATGCTCTTTGTCGCATGTCGGTCGGCCACCCCATCCATTCCAGGTCAGCGGGCGGAAAATTCCTCTCTTGGTTGATCATGATCGGCTCCTTCTGAATGTCTGGTCGCGGCCAAGACCACCCTACGCAGGTCCGCCACGGAAGACTCAAGATAGCAGCCAAAAATGACAGGCCGTTGACGGAAGTGTGAATTGTCGCCGGCTCCGCGCCGCGCACCGGCTTTTCAGCGACCGTTTCACGCAGGACAAAGGGCGTAACATTGCGTGAGGGCACCATTGCCCGCGGCGGCACATCGCAGCGCCGCGCACATTCAAGGAGAATCCAGATGAGCAGAGAAGTCGTGGTGGTGAGCGGTGTGCGCACCGCAATCGGTGATTACGGCGGCGCGCTGAAAGACATTACACCGACCGAACTCGCAGCCAAGGTCGCGCGCGAAGCGGTGGCGCGCGCCAAGGTCAATCCGAACGAGATCGGTCACGTGGTATTCGGCCACGTGATTCATACCGAGCCCAAGGACATGTACCTGTCGCGCGTGGCGATGATCAACGCGGGTCTGCCTCACGCAACACCGGCGATGACCCTGAACCGCCTGTGCGGCAGCGGCATGCAGGCGATCGTCAGCGCAGCGCAGTTTATCCTGCTCGGCGACGCCGACGCCGCGCTTGCCGGCGGCGCGGAATCGATGAGCCGCGGCGGCTATCTAATGCCGACCCTGCGCTGGGGCCAGCGCATGGGGGACGGCGGCGCGGTCGACATGATGGTGGGCGCGCTCACCGACCCGTTCGATACGGTGCACATGGGCATCACCGCCGAGAACGTCGCGGAGAAATGGAGCATTTCGCGCGCGCAGCAGGACGAATTTGCGGTAGAGAGCCACCGCCGCGCGATCAACGCCATCCAGAAAGGCTACTTCAAGGAACAGATCCTGCCGATCGAACTGAAGACACGCAAGG
>JADGRR010000221.1 GCA_017880745.1 Burkholderiales bacterium | reverse complement strand
TTGACCCCATCGCCGACCATCCCGACCACACGACCTTCTGTCTTGAATTCGGCCACTGCAGCCACTTTCTCTCCCGGCAGCACCTGGGCCCGGTAGCTGCTGACGCCGGCAGCTGCGGCAATCGCCTTCGCCGTCGCGGCGTTGTCGCCGGTCAGCATCACCACATCGATCCCCATGTCTTTCAATTTCGCCACCGCTTCGCGCGAGCTTGGGCGCAGCTTGTCGGCGATTGCGACATAGCCGAGCACGCGCCCGGCGCCGCCGACCGCGATCACGGTCTTGCCTTGCTCGACCAGCGGTCCGATCGCCACGGCGTCGATGGCCAGGCCCGATTCCACGAGAAAGTCCGGCGCGCCCAGGAGCAGCGTCTGTTCTCCGCCGAGTGCCGGAACGTCGAGCACCGCCTGCACGCCCTTGCCGGTGACGGAATGAAATTCGCGTATCGGAGCCGGTGCGATGCCCTGCTGTTTCGCATGTTCGAGCACCGCGTGCGCCAGCGGATGCGCGGAGCCGGATTCGAGGCTCGCCGCCGCCGCGACCAGGTCGCGGGCCGAGAAACCCGTAGCCGGAACCACGTCCGTCACCACCGGCTTGCCCTCGGTAAGCGTGCCGGTCTTGTCGACGATCAGCGTGCGAATCTTCTCCGCCTGCTCCAGCGCCACCGCATTCTTGACCAGCACGCCGACCTGCGCGCCGCGCCCGGTGCCGACCATGATGGCCGTCGGCGTCGCCAGGCCGAGCGCGCACGGGCAGGCGATGACCAGAACCGCGACCGCGTTCACCAGCGCCGGCGCCAGATCGCCGCCTATTGCCCACCACAGCGCAAACGTCAGCGCGCTGATTGCGACGACCACCGGCACGAACACGCCCGCAACCCGGTCGGCAAGACGCTGGATCGGCGCCTTCGTGCCCTGGGCCTCGCGCACCAGGCGGATGATGCCGGCGAGCATGGTCGCCGCGCCTACGCCCTCGGCCCGGCAGCGCAACAGTCCCTGCTGATTGAGCGTGCCGGCGAACACCTTGTCGCCCGGCCGCTTGCCGACCGCAAGGCTCTCCCCGGTGAGCATGCTTTCGTCGACGCCGGATTCCCCGGTCGCTATCAGGCCGTCGACGGGAATGCTCTCTCCGGATCGGACAACGAACATATCGCCGATATGCATGCTCGCGACCGGCACCTCGACCAGCACGCCGTCGCGCTCCACGCGGGCGGTCTTGGGCTGCAGCCGAATGAGCGCCTCGATGGCGGCCGAGGTTCTGAGCTTGGCTCGCGCTTCGAGCAGCTTGCCCATCAGGACCAGCGTGATGATGACCGCGCTCGCTTCGAAGTAGACGTGCTGATGCCGCAGGCCGGCGAGCGTCACGACGGCGGAGAGGCCGTAGGCCATCGTCGTGCCGAGCGCGATCAGCACATCCATGTTGGCGCCGCCGCCGCGCAATGCCTTGTAGCCGCCGACGTAGAAGCGCCGTCCGATCCAGAACTGCACCGGCGTGGCGAGCGCGAGTTGCAGCCAGCGCGGCAACAGTTCGGTGTGCGCCTCACCGAACATCGACAACATCCCCAGCAGCAGCGGCAGACTGAGCGCGATGGAAATCCATAACCGCCGAAGTTCGGCACGGTAGGCGTCGGCGCGCCGCGCCTTCTCCTCCGCGGCGTTCGCCTCGACGCGTTCGCTCGCCTCGTACCCGGCTTTTCGGACCGCCGCGATCAGCGAATCAGGCGTGACCAGTCCGGGCATGTAGCGGACCCGGGCGGTCTCGCTGGCGAAATTGACCGTCGCCTCGACGCCCGGGAGCTGGTTCAAAACCTTTTCGATGCGCGTCGCGCAGGCGACGCAGGTCATGCCGTAGATCTGGAACTCGGCCGCCCGGACCGGCACCGAATACCCGGTGCGTTGAATCGCCTCGACTACCGCGGCGGGCGAATTCAGCTCCGGCTGGAGCGTCACCTGCGCCGATTCCGCCGCAAAGTTCACGTTCGCCACCACGCCGGGCAGCTTGTTCAGGCTCTTTTCGATGCGCGCCGCGCAGGCGGCGCAGGTCATGCCCTCGAGCGGCAAGTCGAGACGTAGTGCAGCGTGTGATCCCATGGGCGCCAGCGTGAAACCAAGAAGATATGGCGCAAAGAATATACCTGACCGGGGTATTTGTCAAATACCAGCCAGGGGTATAAGGCCAGAGTCCGGTGCCGGCTGCGGAAAATAATCGGGGGGGCCGTTCCTTGTCGGTCCCCCCGTCTTCTCGGTGCCCGCAAACGCTCAGTACTTCGGCACCCCGGGCTGTTGTTGAATGGCAGACGCGTCCGGGTCATTCGGCGTCATCTTCTTGTGCTTCATGTGCTTCATATGCTTCATGTGCATTACCTTCTTGGTTTCATGCCCGGGGGCGGCATCCGGCGTGCTGCCCTCCGAGCGGTAGGAGGACGTGCCGGTATCGGGCACCGCGCCGATTGGCACGAGCTTCTCATGCGTATCCTGCTCGGGGTTGTTCGCGGGGGTAGTATCCGTTTTGGTGACTTGTGCGCTGGAGGTCACGCCGCCAACTATTGCGAACGCAGCAGGTGCCGCAACAGCGAGCGCAACAGAGGAGGCGAGAATGGCAAGCCGGATTTTGGTGTTGATAGACATGACGAAATCTCCTTAGTTAATAGCAGTAAAGTCAAAATACGATGTCGGCCAAACACCTTGCGGCGCGCTCGGCCAGGACGACGTTTGCGTCCGTGCAACTCTCTATGGAACGAGAATGAGAATGCGAATGATATGCGCCAAAAATAGTTTTTTCCGTGCGTTGGCGCACGTTAGTGAATGAACTATAGGCGGGCGATTCCAACAAAGGCATGACGCGCGGATTGCAACTATGCATTGGCTCCCCACCTAACGCCACGAGTGGAAACGCGGTGAGTGGACCGGGCCCCGCCTCTTCGCTTGCCTCTTGGCGGGAAGGGTCGACCCGATAGAATCGGTCGAACAGTCGAGTCCAATGCCTTGGTTTGTGCGCGCGACCGGCGGCTGTTTCCGAAAATTACAAACTTGTAATGGCGCCGCCAGCTAATTGCTGCGCGCCTGAAGCGTTGCGGCTCAGGAAATTAACTTGGCGTCACAACAGGCGATAACGGCGTTCTGTGCAGTAGCGTACAGACGGTGAAAGGGTTTGCATCTATAAGAGATGTTCTCGTTCCCGTAATTGGTCATGCGAACGCCGCCAGTGAGCACCGTGGCCAGCGGCGTGACCGGAGAACAGCGTTGCATATCATAGCTATGGCGCCAGCCATTCTACGGCGGGAATCGAGCTTCAAATTTACCCTTTCAAAGGAAATTCACGTCATGGACGCTACAAGCAAGACAGCCCTGGTCATCGCGTTTGTCGTCGTAGTCTTGCTGTTGCTGCTCTTCGGTGGCGGGATGGCGACCGGGACAATGTTCAGTGGCGGGATGATGGGGAGCGGAAGCATGGGCGGAGTCAGCTGGATGTGGCTTCCCACCTTGCTTGTCGTCGTGCTAGGCGTTGCGCTTTTCTCGCTCATCTCCGGAAAGAAATAAGGTACGCAGCCGGACCGCCGGATGCCAAGCCAGGCCGTCGTGGAGGTGTCGTCTTGCGCCCGCGGCAAGCCTTGGCTGCCAGCAGTCGCCAGTAACGGAAACACGAATTTATTCAACCCTAAGAGAAAGATCAATATGAAAACCCCAATACCAGTTTCCGCAAATATCGCCTACGCTCCGTCGGCGCATATCCTATCAGCGCAGGAAAAATCCGCGCCCGCCAAACCGGCGATGAGCATGGGTATGGACAGACAACGGTCCCGGATGAAGGAAAACATGAAAGAAATGCAGCAGCAGATGAAATAGCTCCGGGCGGCAACCGGCCCGACCGAACGCCAGAAGCTGATGCAGGAGCACATGCAGGCGATGCAGGAAAACATGAAGGCGATGCGCGGCATGGGCGGCCCGATGATGATGGGCGGCGCGCAGGGCAGCGGCATGATGAAGAAAGGCAAGAAAGGCGGCATGGCGGCGGGCGACATGATGCAGCACCACGAAATGATGGAAAAGCGCATGGACATGATGCAGATGATGATGGAGCAGATGATGCAGCACGATCAGGCAATGGAGTCGATGCCTGCCAAGTAACGGCGAGATTGGATTCTGCGTTTAATTGGTTGGCTGCATGCGAGTTTGGGCTGCACCAGGCAAATCGAAGTAGCACAGCGAAATTGCACAAAGGAGTTTCAACATGATCAAGAAAACAATAGTTTCAATGTCCGCGCTTGTCCTGGGTTTAAGCATGCTTACCTCGGTGCCAGCGAGCGCGCAGCCGGCGGAAGGCATGAAAAACCAAGCCGGGGTGAGTGAGCATCAGCAGGTGATGCGCGACATGATGAAGCAAATGACTCAGGAACTGAAGGAGATGATGAAAGAGATGAAGGGCGGCGACGTCACGTCCGAGAAGATGAAGCAAATGGATAAACACCTGGAGCGCATCTCGATCATGATGAACCGCATGTCGGGCACGCGGGATCAAATGTACAAGCAAATGGAGGAAATGAAGCGTGATCCGTCGATGAAATCACCGGCGAAATAGCGCTTCGACATCATCACCGTACGGGAGAGACGAAATGCGCCGATTATTGGCAGCTTTGGCAGTGCTGGCGACGTTCAGCCTTGCCGGCTGCGGCTACAACACCTTGCAGAGCAGCGACGAACAGATCAAGGCGAGCTGGTCCGAGGTGCTGAACCAGTATCAACGCCGTGCGGACCTGATACCCAACCTGGTGAATACCGTGAAGGGCTTCGCCGCCCAGGAAAAGGAAGTGTTGCTTGGCGTCACCAACGCCCGCGCCAAAGTCGGCAGCATCCAGGCGACCCCGGAGCTCATCAACAGCCCTGACGCCTTTGCCAAGTTCCAGACCGCGCAGGGAGAGCTGTCAGGCGCGCTTTCCAGGTTGCTGGTGGTGTCCGAGAACTATCCGCAGTTGAAGTCCGACGCCAACTTCCGCGACCTGCAGGCGCAATTGGAGGGCACCGAAAACCGCATCACGGTTGCGCGCGACCGCTACATCAAGTCGGTACAGGAATACAACGTGACGGTGCGCTCCTTCCCCTCCAACCTGACGGCGATGGCGTTCGGATACAAAGCGAAGCCCAACTTTGCGGTAGAAAACGAAAAGGAAATTGCTAAGCCTCCTAAAGTAGATTTCGGGCCAGCGCCAGCCAAACCCCAGGGTGAGGCTCAGGGAGCCGCGAAGTGACGGCAATGAACACGGCAAGAGCGTCATTTCTTGCGTTCGCGCTTTGCTGGTCTCTCGTAGCCGGAGCACAAATCGCGGTCCCGCCCCTGACCGGGCGCGTCACCGACCAGACCGCCACGCTCGGCGCAGAGCAGAAGGCTGCCCTGGAGCAGACGCTGCAAGCGTTTGAAGCCAGGAAGGGCAGTCAGCTCGCGGTGCTCATTGTTCCCACCACCGCTCCGGAAACCATCGAGCAATATTCCTTGCGCGTTGCGGAGCAATGGAAACTGGGACGGAAGAAAGTGGATGACGGTGCGATCCTGGTCGTCGCCAAGGCCGACCGCGCGCTGCGCCTCGAGGTGGGGTACGGCCTGGAGGGCGCACTCAACGACGCCACCAGCAAGCGCATCATCAGCGAGACTATTACACCGCGCTTCAAGCAAGGAGATTTCTATGGCGGCATTACTGCCGGGGTCGACCAGATCATCCGCGTAATCGACGGCGAGCCGTTGCCGGCGCCCAGCCGAAGACCGGCTGGCGGCATTGCAGATATTCAGCAGTATGCCCCCGTCATTTTCATTCTTGCGCTCGTGATAGGCGGGGTGCTGCGCGCCGTGTTAGGCAGATTTCCCGGCGCGCTTGCAACCGGCGGAGTCGTGGGTGTTCTCGCTTGGCTG
>JADGRR010000220.1 GCA_017880745.1 Burkholderiales bacterium | reverse complement strand
GAGCGTCGCGCATCTTCTGCACCGAGGGTGCATCCGAACTGCCGAAACTCGAGTGCGATAGCAGCGCAACGCTGGGCTTCAAACCGAAGCGCTGCACTTCCTCCGCGGCGAGCAGCGTCATCGCGGCGATCTCATCCGCATTCGGGTCGCGGTTGACGTGCGTGTCGCAGATGAAAAGCTGTCGCCCGGGCAGGATCAACATTTGCATCGCCGCCAGTGTCTTCACGCCGGCGCGCAGGCCGATGACATTGCGCACGTACTTCAGGTGATCCGCGTAGTTGCCCTGCGTTCCGCATAACATCGCATCCGCGTCCCCGCGGTGAACCAGCATGGCGCCGAGGAGCGAGGGCCGGCTGCGCATCTCTTCCAGCGCCTGGTCGCGCGAGACGCCCTTGCGGCGCGCGAGCTGGTAGTACTCGAGCCCGTAATCGCGGTGGCCTGAGTCGTCGAGCAGGTTTACGGCGTCACAGTTATCGCCGAGTTTGAGACGCAGGCCGAGCTTTTCGATGTGCGCCGCCACGACGTCGGTGCGGCCCACCAGCATTGGGCGCGCGATGCCCTCGTCTACTGCAACCTGTGCGGCGCGCAGCACGCGCTCGTCTTCGCCTTCGGCATACACGACGCGCTTGGGCGCCCTTTTGGCGGCCGCGAAGACCGGCTCCATCAGGGTTCCCGACTGGTAGACGAACCGGCTCAACTGGTCGCGATAGGCGTCGAAGTCCTTGATTGGCCGCGTCGCGACGCCGCTCGTCATCGCCGCCTTTGCCACCGCCGGAGCGATGCTGGTGATGAGGCGCGGATCGAAAGCACGCGGGAGCAGGTAATTCGGTCCGAACGGCGGCGTCTGCTCACCGAACGCCAGTGCCACGATCTCGGAGGACTCGGCCCGTGCCAGATCGGCCAGGGCCCCCACCGCCGCGAGCTTCATTTCCTCGTTGATGGTGCTGGCGCCGCAATCCAGCGCACCGCGAAAGATGAACGGAAAGCAAAGCGAGTTATTCACCTGGTTCGGAAAGTCGGAGCGCCCGGTGCCGATCAGGCAATCCGGCCGCGCCTGTTTGGCGAGCTCCGGCTGGATTTCCGGCTCGGGGTTGGCCATGGCCAGGATGATGGGCTTGTCCGCCATCTTCTTCACCATCTCGGCCGTCAGGACCCCGCCCGCGGACAAGCCGAGGAAGATGTCCGCACCACCGATGATCTCGTCCAGCGTTCGTGCATTGGTTTCCTGCGCGTAATACTCCTTATCGGGGTCCATATCCTCCTTGCGTCCCTTGTACACCACGCCATGGATGTCGCTGACGAAAATGTTTCCCCGGTTGAGCCCCAGGCGCACCTGCAGGTTGAGGCAGGCGAGCGCCGCGGCGCCCGCGCCGGAACAAACCATCTTCACCTTGCCGATGTCCTTGCCCACAACCTTGAGTCCGTTGAGTATCGCGGCTGCAGCGACGATCGCGGTGCCGTGCTGATCGTCATGGAAGACCGGAATCTTCATTCGCTCGCGCAGCTTCTTTTCGACGTAGAAGCACTCGGGCGCTTTGATGTCTTCGAGGTTAATGCCGCCGAACGTCGGTTCGAGCGCGGCGATTACCTCGACGAGCTTGACCGGATCCGTTTCGTTGACCTCGATGTCGAACACGTCGATACCGGCGAACTTCTTGAACAGGCAGCCTTTGCCCTCCATCACCGGCTTGCCGGCAAGCGCGCCGATGTTGCCCAATCCAAGCACGGCGGTGCCGTTGGTGATCACCGCGACAAGGTTGGCCCGCGCCGTGTAGCGCGCCGCGTCCTCCGGATTCTGCTGGATCGCGGTACATGCATAGGCCACGCCCGGCGTGTAGGCGAGTGACAGGTCGCGCTGGTTCGCCAGTCCCTTGGTCGGCATGACCGAAATCTTTCCGGGTGTCGGGAACTCGTGATAATCGAGGGCGTCGATGCGTCTTTGTTCGTCAATCATGGTGCATCTCCAGTTGTGGAAGTGACTTTTCCGGCAGAGCGATGAGGACAACGCCGTGCGCGACACCCAATCCCGCTCGCTCGGCGCCTGTGCCGATGCGCAAAACCAGTACGAAGCGCTTCATTTCTTCTTCGCCGGAGGCACATCGGTGCACACACCCTCAAATACCTCTGCCGCCATGCCTACGCTTTCACCCAAAGTCGGGTGCGGATGAATGGTCTTGCCGATGTCTGCCTGATCGCAGCCCATTTCCACCGCGAGGCAGACCTCACTGATCAGATCCCCAGCGTGCGTGCCAACGATGCCGCCGCCAATCACGCGGTGGGTCGTCTCATCGAAGAGGAGCTTGGTGAAACCCTCATCGCGACCGTTGGCGATCGCCCGGCCGGAGGCGGCCCAGGGGAATACTGCCTTGCCGTACCTGATGTCCTGCGCCTTGCACTGCTCTTCGGTAAGACCCGCCCAGGCCACTTCCGGATCGGTGTACGCGACCGATGGAATCTGCCGCGCATCGAAGTAGGACTTGTGTCCTGCCGCGACCTCGGCCGCGACGTGCGCCTCATGCACAGCCTTGTGCGCGAGCATCGGTTGTCCGACGATATCGCCGATGGCGAAGATGTGCGGCACGTTGGTGCGCATCTGCTTGTCCACCGGGATAAAGCCACGGTCGGTGACAATCACCCCCGCCTTTTCCGCAGCGATCAACTTGCCATTGGCGCTACGGCCGACCGCCACCAGCACGCGATCGTACAATTGAGGTTCGGCCGGGGCCTTCGCCCCCTCGAAACCAACCTTGATGCCCGCGGCCGTGGCTTCGGCGGACACGGTCTTTGTTTTCAGCATGACGTTGTCGAAGCGCGAAGCGTTTGTTTTCTCCCACACCTTGACCAGATCCCGATCGGCGCCGGCCATCATGCCATCGAGCATCTCCACGACGTCGATGCGCGTGCCGAGCGTCGAGTACACAGTGGCCATTTCTAGGCCGATGATGCCGCCGCCGATGACCAGCATGCGCTTGGGGATCGACGCGAGTTCGAGCGCACCGGTGGAATCGACCACGCGCGGATCATCCGGCATGAACGGGAGCTTCACCGCGTGGCTGCCAGCAGCGATGATCGCCTGCTGAAAGCGGATGGTCTTCTTCTCGCCGGTCTTGTCCTGGCCGCCACCGGTGGTGAGTTCCACTTCAACGCAGTGGGGATCAAGGAAGCGGCCCACGCCGCGCACGACCTCGACTCTGCGCGCCTTGGCCATACCGGCGAGTCCGACGGTGAGCTTCTTGATTACGCCTTCCTTGAACCCGCGCAGCTTGCCGATGTCGATCTGCGGCGCCGCATAAGTGATGCCGTGGCCGCTCAGCTCCTTCGCTTCGTCCATCACAGCGGCCGTGTGCAGGAGCGCCTTCGATGGGATACAACCGACGTTCAGGCAAACCCCACCCAGCGTGGCATAGCGCTCGATCAACACCGTTTTCTTGCCGAGGTCGGCGGCGCGGAACGCGGCGGAGTAGCCACCCGGACCCGCGCCCAGCACCAGCAGTTCGCATTCGATGTCGGCACCGCCTGCGTATGAAGCGGCCGTTGGGGCGGCCACCGCGGCTGTCGCTGCGGCGCCACGGGCCGGCGACGCTTCCGACGCCGCGGCTTCGACATCCGTCGACAATGTGAGTATGAGGCTACCTTCCGAGACCTTGTCGCCCACTTTGACCTTCAGGTTCGCAATCGTCCCCGCCGCCGGTGAAGGCACATCCATCGTGGCCTTGTCGGACTCGAGCGTGATCAGTGCATCTTCCGCTTTGACCTTATCGCCGACCGTGACCAGTACCTCGATCACCGGCACGTTCTTGTAGTCACCGATATCGGGGACTTTGACTTCGATAATGGTTGTCATGGATTCGATACCCCTTAGATGAGCACGCGCCGCATGTCCGCGAGCAAGCCGCCGAAGTGGTTGTTGAAGCGCGCCGCGGACGCCCCGTCGACGACGCGGTGATCCCAAGACAGCGACAACGGGAGCACGAAGCGCCACGACGACTGCTTGCCGTCCGGCGATACCTGTTTCCAGAAGGAGCGACAAACACCCATGATCGCGACTTCGGGAGCGTTGATGATCGGGGTGAAGTAAATGCCGCCGATGCCGCCGAGGCTCGAGATGGTGAAGCAGCCGCCTTGCATCTGCTCGGATTTCAACTTGCCCTCGCGGGCGAGCTTGGCAAGATCGCCCATTTCTCTGGCGATTTCGACCACGCCCTTCTTGTCCGCATCGCGGATCACCGGCACCACCAATCCCTGCGGCGTATCAGCGGCAAACCCGATGTGGTAGTAGTTCTTGAGGATCAGGTTGTCGCCATCAAGGGACGCGTTGAAGTCGGGAAACTTCTTCAAGGTCGCCACCGCCGCTTTGATCATGAACGACAGCATGCTGACCTTGACGCCGCTCTTCTCGATCTCCTTGTTCAACTGGACGCGGAAGGCTTCGAGGTCGGTGATGTCGGCGTCGTCGTGGTTGGTGACGTGCGGGATCATCACCCAGTTGCGATGCAGGTTGGCAGCTGAGATCTTCTTGATCCGCGCGAGCGGCTTGGTCTCAATGGGCCCAAACTTGGCGAAGTCAATCTTGGGCCAAGGCAGCAGATCGACGCCGACACCCGCGCCGCTGGCGGCTGTGGGCGGCGCACCCTTGGCAGCCGCCTCTACGTCTTGCTTCAAGATGCGGCCCTTGTCACCGCTGCCCTTCACACGGCCAAGGTCGACACCCGATTCGCGCGCGAATTTGCGCACGCCGGGGCCGGCGTAGGCGAGCACGAACGCGGCTTCATCGATCGCGCCGGTGGGCGCGGGAGTCGCCGCTGCCGTCGTCGCGGGCGCCGGGGGCGCGGCTCCTGGAGCCGGCGGTGTTGGGGCAGACGGCTGGGCTACCGCGCTGCTTGTCGCGAGCGTCAGCACCACCGCGCCTTGCGAGACCTTGTCGCCAACCCTGACCTTGATTTCCTGCACCGTGCCGCCTAGCGGCGCTGGTACTTCCATCGTGGCCTTGTCCGACTCCAGCGTGATCAGCGGATCTTCTGCTTTCACGGTATCGCCCGGCTTGACCAGGATTTCAATCACCGGTACGTCCTTGAAATCACCGATGTCCGGCACCCGCACTTCGGCGACGCCGCTGGGCGCGCTGGTCGGCGCAGGAGGGGCCGATACCGCGGTCTTCGGCGCCGCAGCCGGCGCCGCAGCTTGTTCCGCCGCGCCGGACTCCAGCAGCAGGATCAGGCTGCCCTCGCTGACCTTGTCGCCGACTTTGACCCTGAGCTCCTTCACCATTCCTGCCGCCGGCGCCGGCACCTCCATCGTTGCCTTGTCCGACTCGAGAGAAATGAGCGGGTCTTCCGGCTGCACCCGGTCGCCCGCCTTGACCATGACTTCGATGATGGGCACATCCTTGAAGTCGCCGATGTCCGGCACCCTTATTTCGGTCACTGCTCCCATGTCGCCCCCAAATATCGCGTTTTGTGAGACCAAATGGCGCGCCGCCAGGGGCCGCGCCCGAATTGCCGCTTCATACCGTCCAGGGATCGGGCCGCTCGGTATCGAGCCCGTATTTCTTGATCGCTTGATCGACGATCTCTGTTTTGATTTCGCCGTCGTCCGCAAGCGCCTTCAGCGCGGCCACGACGACATAGAAGCGATTGACCTCGAAAAAGCGCCGCAGCTTGACGCGATAATCGCTGCGACCGAAGCCGTCGGTGCCGAGCACGGTGTAGCGCCGCGGAATTTGGCTGCGTACTTGATCGGCGAAGCTGCGCATATAGTCGGTCGACGCCACCACCGGCCCCGCGTGCCCTTCGAGGCAGGTTTCGAGGTAGCTCTTGCGGCGGGGTTTGGAAGGATGCAGCAGGTTCCAGCGCTCGGCGCTCATGCCGTCGCGGCGCAGCTCGTTGAAACTTGTGGCGCTCCA
>JADGRR010000219.1 GCA_017880745.1 Burkholderiales bacterium | reverse complement strand
AACACTTTTGTCGGTCTGAAGAGCAACACCTGGGGCATGCTGACGGTCGGTCGCTGGGACCTGCACTACGGCAAGGCGGGCGACGCCACGGCGGACAAAGCCGGCGCGCTGCAAGCCACCGCGATCTCGCTGTTCGATTATATCGGCGCCGCGCCGATCGCGAACACGACCCGCACCCAGAACGTATTGAAATGGGACTCGCCAAACTGGGGTGGGTTTACCGGTACCGTCGCCTGGTCGGCGAACCCGGTCGGCAATTCCGACCTGGATATGATCAACACGCCGGCGGCCGGCAGTGTCTTTAATCTTTCACCGGGTGCGATACCGGGTACAGTCGCTCTTCCGACAGCAGGGCTAACGGCGGCGCAGTTGCCTGGCGGCCCAAACACTCACCGCAAAGGCGATGGATGGAACATCAGCCCCAACTACAGCAACGGCCCGTTCAACATCGGCTATAGCTACTGGAAGGCGAAACCTGACGCGCCCACCTCCACTACAAGCGATCAACGCGGTGACTCCGTCTACGGCGCTTGGCAATTTGGCGGCTTCAAGGTCGGCCTGGCCTGGAACAAGTCGAAGCTCGAAAATTCGAACACCGGCGCCCTGGCTGCCGAGCGTACTGCCTGGTCCCTGCCGCTAAGCTACACCTGGGGTCCGAACAACATCGTCGGGCATTACACCCGCGCGGGGAATGTCAAGAACGCCGGCGGTACGGTCGACTCCAGCGGCGCGAAAATGGTCGCGATTGCCTACGTGTATGACCTGTCCAAGCGCACTTCGCTGGCGGCGACTTATGCGCGGATCAACAACGACACGAACGCTAACTACAACTTCTTTACCAGCGCTTCCCTCGGCAGCACCGACGCGGTTCCGGTGAATGGCGAGAACCCGCGCCTGTTCCAGTTGTCGATCAAGCACGCGTTTTAATCTGGCTTAACCGTCAGTTGTATCCAACGGGCGCCGCAAGGCGCCCGTTTTTTTTTGGTGCGTGTCCGATTTCGGCTCCGGGCGTGCAACCATGCCATTGCCTTCGCCAGGCAACCCGGCCAAAAGCTGGTCGACGGACGTGGTGCATGCCATACCGCCGCGCCGATCCGTTACAATGAGCACTTGATCGGGACTCTTCCTGGACCGTGTCGACTTGACCGACGTGACCCGTACGCCACCCATTTCTGCCATGTTCAGCAAAATCGATAAACTCATCGTCGAATTCGACAAGGTTTTGCGCACGCTCGCGGCCAGGCCGGTGTCGGCGCGCCCTGTGCCCGGTAACGCCCTCGCCGAGGCGCAGCTCTCCGACGCGGAGAAGCGCCACGCCGCCGCGCTGATGCGTGTGAATCACTGCGGCGAGGTCTGCGCCCAGGCGCTATACCAGGGCCAAGCGCTGTCTTGCGACGAACCTGCGGTGACGCAGGCGCTTGCGCGGGCGGCACGCGAGGAGACCGAGCACCTCGCCTGGACCGCGCAGCGCGTCACCGAACTCGGCGGGCGCCTGAGCCTGCTCAACCCGCTCTGGTACGCGGGATCGCTCGCCCTGGGCTATGCCGCAGGCAGGTTCGGCACGCGCTGGAACCTGGGCTTTCTGGTCGAGACTGAGCATCAGGTCGAGGCGCATCTGGAGGGCCATCTCGAGCGCCTCGCGCCGCAGGATGCGAAGACGCGCGCCATCGTCCAACAAATGAAACAGGATGAGAGCGTCCACGCCCGGACCGCCTATTCTCTGGGTGCGGCCGAACTGCCCGAGCCGGTGAAGCGCGCGATGCGCGCCTCCGCGCGCGTGATGACCCAGGCTTCCTACTGGGTTTGACTTAGAGGCTGTTTCAGAACGATCGAATGAGGCCGTGACTCAGAGGAGAAAGGCGGGATGCATCCCCTCGTTTCGCAATGGATCCTCACTCGGCCACGATCTCGTAGTCGTGCGTGATCTCGGCGGTCTTGCCGAGCATGATCGAGGCGGAGCAGTATTTCTGGTGCGACAGCTTGATTGCGGACTCCACCATGGATGTCTTGAGGTTCCTGCCGCGAAGCACGAAATGCATGTGGATGCGGGTGAATATCTTGGGGTCGGATTCGGCGCGCTCGGCTTTCAGTTCGACGCTGCAGCCATTTATCTCCTGCCCGCTTTTCTTCAGGATCACGACCACGTCGTAGGCGCTGCAGCCGCCGGTGCCGAGCAGCACCATTTCCATCGGCCGCGGGCCGAGGTTACGCCCGCCGCCTTCGGGCGCGCCGTCCATCACCAGCGCGTGCCCGCTGCCGGTCTCGGCGACGAAGCTCACCCCGTCGATCCACTTTACCTTGCATTCCATCGCTGACTTCCCTGGAGTTCCTTAACAAAACGAGCCCTAAAACGAGGAGATGTGTCGCCTCCTGCACCCGCAAGTCGGAGTCGCCAGAACTTTGCCTGCAACACGGTACTCGCGGAAGTGTCGCTATTGTAGCCCAGCCATTCCGGACACCGGATATTGCGTTTGATGCCATGCGGTGTGGATGGCCGCAGCAGGAATTTTCCCATAATCCCCTGGCCCTACGACGCGACGGAGAGCAGCACTTCGTTTGACACAGGGGGGTCCTTGGCATACAATCACGCCCTTTTCCGCGAAGCCGTTTAAGCCCATGAAAACATTCTCCGCCAAGCCGCATGAAGTCAAGCGCGACTGGTTCGTGATCGACGCCGCCGACAAGGTGCTCGGACGCGTCGCCACCGAGGTTGCCCGGCGCCTGCGCGGCAAGCACAAGGTCATTTACACGCCGCACGTCGATACCGGCGATTTCATCGTCGTCGTGAATGCGGCCAAGCTGCGGGTCACCGGCGACAAAGCCAGCGACAAGACTTATTATCGCCACAGCGGCTATCCGGGCGGCATTTCCCAGACCAGTTTCGGCAAGATGCAGGCGCGCTTTCCCGGACGGGCGCTGGAAAAGGCGGTCAAGGGCATGCTGCCCAAGGGCCCGCTGGGCTATGCCATGTTCAAGAAACTCAAGGTGTACGCCGATGGCGAGCATCCTCACGTTGCACAGCAACCCAAAGCGCTGGAGATTTAACCGATGGCTGAGACCAACTACAACTACGGCACGGGCCGCCGCAAGACCTCGGTGGCGCGCGTGTTCATCAAGCCCGGCAAGGGCAAGTTCACCGTCAACGACAAGACGCTGGACGATTATTTCGCCCGCGAAACCGGCCGCATGGTGGTGCGCCAGCCGCTGGTCCTGACCGATCATCTGCAGACATTCGACATCAAGGTGAACGTCGATGGCGGCGGCGAATCCGGGCAGGCCGGTGCGGTGCGCCACGGTCTTACCCGCGCCCTGATCGAATACGACCCCGCGCTCAAGCCCGCGCTGTCCAAGGCCGGGCTGGTGACGCGAGATGCGCGCGAGGTCGAGCGCAAGAAGGTGGGCCTGCACAAGGCGCGGCGTGCAAAGCAGTTCTCCAAGCGGTAACCCTGGCCCAAGGAAGCACGACAAAGCCGCCCTTCAAGGCGGCTTTTGTTTTTTTACGTGCGCATCGAGCGACTGTTAGACTGACTCGGCATCACCTACGGAGCTGGAGGATATGGTCAAGATCGGCGTGGTCGGGGGCACCGGATACACCGGCGTAGAGCTGTTGCGCATACTGGCGCAGCATCCGCAGGCTGAACTGCGCGCCATCACTTCGCGCAAGGAAGCGGGGATGGCGGTGAGCGAGCTCTTTCCCAGCCTGCGCGGTCACGTCGACCTCGCCTTCTGCGACCCCGCTGCGGCCGCGCTGGATCAGTGCGACGTGGTGTTCTTCGCCACGCCCCATGGCGTCGCCATGAACGATGCGCGGCGGCTGGTCGATGCCGGGGTGCGCCTGATCGATATTTCCGCCGACTTTCGCATCCAGAACGTGGCCGAATGGGAGAAATGGTACAAGGTGAAGCACGCCTGCCCCGAACTCATCCCGCAGGCGGTATACGGCCTGCCTGAAGTCAACCGCGAGACGATCCGCAAAGCGCGCATCGTTGCCAACCCGGGCTGCTATCCGACCGCGGTGCAGCTCGGTTTGCTGCCCCTGCTCGAGGCGCGCTCGGTCGATGCCCGGCACCTGATCGCCGACGCCAAGTCCGGCGTGAGCGGGGCGGGGCGCAAGGCGGAGACGCATATTCTGTTCTCCGAGGCTTCGGACAATTTCAAGGCCTACGGCGTGCCGGGGCATCGCCACGGCGTGGAGATCGTCCAGTGCCTGGCGCAGATAATCGGCAGCGAAATCGGCTTGACCTTTGTGCCGCATCTGACGCCGATGATCCGCGGTATCCATGCCACGCTGTACGCGCGCATCGCACGCGAGCTCGATTTTCAGAAACTATACGTGGAGCGTTACGCGCGCGAACCCTTCGTCGACGTGTTGCCGCCAGGCAGCCATCCCGACACGCGTTCGGTGCGCGCCGCCAATACTTGCCGCATCGCGGTGCACCGGCCCGAGGGTGGCGACACCCTGGTGGTGCTCTCGGTCATCGACAACCTGGTCAAGGGCGCCTCGGGCCAGGCGGTGCAAAACATGAACCTCATGTTCGGCCTGGACGAGTCGCTGGGCCTGCGCCAGGTGCCGGTACTTCCGTAGTCGCTGCGATGCCGCCGAAACTGCTGAAGAAAATCCGCCAGCGCTTCGGCATTTCGGCACCGCGCATGACGGTGAAGACCCATGTCGCCTGGTACTGGCGGATACTCGGCCTCATCGCGGTATTGTCCTGCTCGTTCGCCCTTGCGGCCTGGATCTACGACGCCGGCCGGCGCTTCGCCGGGTTCGACCGGAGCGAGGCAGAGCAGGCGTTGTCGCAGCTGCGCGAAAGCGCCGGCAGACTGGCACAGGAAACCGCGGGGCTGCGCGCCAGCGTCAACGCCAGCGAAAGCAAGCTGCAGATCGAGCGTGCTGCGCAGGCCCAGCTGGGGCGCCAGGTGAAGGTGCTGGAGGATGAAAACGCGCGGTTGAAGGAGGATCTGGCCTTTTTCGAGAATCTGATCCCGAGCGAGCACCGCGACAACACGCTTTTGATCAACCGCTTCCGGGTCGAGCCGGGGGCCCTGCCGGGCGAGTTCCGCTACCGCCTGCTGTTGTTGCAGGGCGGCCGGCGCGACCAACCCTTCCAAGGTAATCTGCAACTGCTGGTGACCCTGCAGCAGGACGCCAAAGATGCTATTATCACGCTTCCCGAAGACGGTGCGGGCCAGGCTTATAAGATTAGTTTCAAGTACTTCCAGCGGGTCGAGGGCACCTTCCGGGTGGCGCCAAGCGCTCGCGTCAAGATGGTGCAGGTACGAATTTTCGAAAGCGGCTCCACCCAGGCGCGGGCGACGCAGAGCTTCAATCTGTCGTAGAAGCTGTCACACGCGCCTCGTGACAGCCTCTGGTCTAGGGGCGCGCGAGGGGGATACATCCCCTCGCATTGTCAGAACCTTTAGGGGGTAGCCCATGTTCCGTAAGAAAGCCAACAAGCCGCAGAACCGCATCGACAGCCTGATCGGCGCCGGTACCAGAATCGAAGGCAACGTCACCTTCGTCGGTGGGCTGCGCGTCGATGGCGAGATCATGGGCAACGTCATTGCCTCGGGCGATCAGCCGAGCACGCTGGTGGTGAGCGAGCAGGCCCGGATAGACGGCGAGATCCATGTTTCCCACCTGGTGGTGAACGGGGCGATAAACGGGCCCGTACATTCCGCCGAATTTCTCGAACTTCAGGACCATTGCCGCGTCAAAGGGGATGTGCATTACAATACGCTGGAAATGCACCTCGGCGCGGTCGTGGATGGCCGGTTGGTGCACAGTTCCAGCGTGACCGAAAGCAGCAAGACGGTTGAGTTGAAGATCGCCTCGCGTAATTGAGGTCGAGCATGGTGGTCAGACTAATTTTAGGAGTTAGGACATGAACGCAGTAGCAGAAATGCCCGC
>JADGRR010000218.1 GCA_017880745.1 Burkholderiales bacterium | reverse complement strand
GCACCATATTGGCGTGGCGGCTCTGGAAGGATCGGACATGGCGAAGGACGCGAGCAAGCAGGTTTGGTCGGCAATGGGGCGCGGAGCTCGCAGCATTTGTCCCAATTGCGGCCGGTCTCCGCTTTTTCGCGCCTATCTGAAGCAGGTCGGCACGTCCAGACCGCTGCAGGAACTGCACATCGCGACGTTGAACGAGCACACGCCGGATGAGGCCATCGCCGGCATGGCTGCGCCCCTGCGGGCCGGGCAGGACGTGGGCGTGATGTCGGAGGCGGGCTGCCCCGGCATCGCCGACCCCGGCGCGAAACTGGTGCTGTACGCGCACCAGCACGGCATCCGGGTCATGCCTCTGGTCGGCCCCTCCTCGATTCTGCTCGCGCTCATGGCCGCCGGACTGAACGGACAGAGTTTCGTATTTCACGGCTATCTGCCGGTGGCGGATGTCGAGCGGGAAAGAGCGTTGCGCGAACTGGAGAAACAGTCGCGGCGGCTGAAACAGACGCAGATTTTCATTGAGACGCCGTACCGCAACCAGAAGCTGCTGCGCAGCATCCTTGGCGCCTGCGCGAGCGCTACCCTGCTCTGCGTTGCCGCCGAGGTCACCCTGGCCGGAGAGGATATCCGCACCATGACCGTTGCGGCGTGGAAAAAAAATCCGCCGCAGCTCGATCGCCGGCCGGCCTTGTTCCTGCTGCTAGCGGCTTAGAGCCAACTAAAGGCAACAAGGGCTGGGGTGGGTTTTATACAAGATCGTCGATGGTGCGCGGATGTGCTTTTCATCCGCGCACCATCGACGATCCGCGCGGACGGGACGCCGTCCGCGCAAGTTCTATCGCCGCAGCTCGACGTATCCTCCTAGGCCCGCAGACGTAGACTTAACGGCCATTGCGCGCTCCGCGCGCGAACCGTGTTTGTTGTACGGATGGAAAGCACATCCGTACAACAAACACGGTTGTTGATAAAAGCAAGAACCGCTGGATTGGGGCGATCCGCGCGGACGGTTTTTCGTCCGCGCAACATCGCGATCTAGCGCAGCCGAATGCTCTCGCGCAGCGTGAACTCGGCGAAGCTCTTCGCCGCAGCGGCGCCGAAGCGCTTGGCGATGCGCTCGACCGGATTGGACTTCTCGGTATAGTCGACGATCGGTTCGGCCTTGATCACGTCGCGCGCCACCGATTCGACGCTGCCGAAGCCGTCCGCCAGACCCAGTTCGACGGCCTTCTGCCCGGTCCAGACCAGGCCGCTGAACAACTCCGGATTATCCTTCAGGCGCTTGCCTCGTCCCTGCTTCACTACAGCGATGAATTGCTGGTGAATGTCGTTCAGCATGCTGAGCGCATACTCTTTCTGCTTCGAATCCACCGGGGAAAACGGATCCATGAAGCCCTTGTTCTCGCCCGCGGTGAGCAGGCGCCGCTCCACGCCCAGCTTTTCCATTCCGCCGGTAAAGCCGAAGCCGTCCATGAGCACGCCGATGGAGCCGACCAGGCTCGCCTTGTTGACGTAGATCTTGTCGGCCGAGGCGGCGACAAAATAGCCGCCCGAGGCGCAAATATCCTCGACCACCACGTACAGCGGAATGTTGGGATAGGCTCCGCGCAGCCGCCGTACCTCGTCGTTGATGATGCCCGATTGCACCGGGCTGCCGCCGGGGGAGTTTATGCGCAGGATCACCCCTTGCGTGTTCTTGTCCTTGAAGGCGCTTTGCAGCGCACTGGTGATTTTTTCGGCACTGGCATCGCTCTTGGCATCGATCACCCCTTCCAGTTCGACCAACGCCGTGTGTTTGCCGTCAGAGATGAGGTCACCGTCGCCGCGCCATTGGAACACCATAAGAATCAGGAAAGTGACATAGGCGAAAGTCAAAAGCTTGAAAAAAATGCCCCATCTGCGGGACTTGGTCTGTTCCTTCAGCGCGGAAAACGCCAGCTTCTCCAGCGTCTCTCGCTCCCAGTTCTTTTCCGATTCCGCCATTGCCTCAACCTTTCACATTCAAATAGACGTTGCCATCCGCCTCGAACACAGTCAAGCCTACCAGCTTCGCCCCGCGGCACGGCCCGCCACGGCATGCGCCGCTCTCCGGCGCATACAGCGCGCCATGCGTGGAGCATATCAAATACTCACTCTCCGCATCGAAAAACTTCCCCGGCTTCCAGTCGAGTTCCATCGCTATGTGCGCGCAGCGGTTGAGATAGGCGCGTACCCGGCCGCCATGGCGGATGGCGAATGCCGGCGCGGTTTCGCCTTCCCAGTCGAGTTCGAAGCGCACACCGTCGCCGCCCTCGGCGAGTTCGCCGCTGGCACAGATCCGGCGCGCGCCGACCTCGGTCTGAGGTTCCCTGATTTCGGTCAGGCGTTCTTTTCCAGCCATGGCGCCAGCTCCTGCGGCGTGTCGATACAGGCGAGCGGATTGAACACCGTCAGACTGTCCCTGGAATGCGCACCGTAGCTCACCGCCAATGCCGGCACGCCCGCACTTACCGCCATCTGCAGGTCGTGCACGGTATCGCCTATCATCAGCGTCGCCTCCGGCTTGATCATCAGTTCCTGCATCAGTTCCTGCAGCATTGCCGGATGCGGCTTGGAATGGGTTTCGTCGGCGCAACGCGAGGAATCGAAGTACTGTTTCAGCTGCGTCGCCTCGAGCACGCGCTCCAGGCCACTGCGGCTCTTGCCCGTGGCCACCGCCAGCACATGCCCTCTGTCTTTCAGCAATGCCAGCATCTCGCGCATGCCCGGGAACAGCTCGATGTCGGGGTCGCGCGCCAGATAATGATGGCGGTAGCGCTCCGCCAGCCTGCCGTACTCGCTCGGCGGCAGCTCGGGCACGGCATACGAGAGGGCATCCTTCAGTCCCAGACCGATCACATGTGCCGCACGCTCGCGCTCCGGCACAGGCAGGCCCAGGTCGCGGCAACTCGCCTGGATGCTGGCGATTATGGCTGCGGCCGAATCCATCAGCGTCCCGTCCCAGTCGAAAACCAGCAATTCAAATCGAATCGGCATCATTTATTTGTGCAAAATGGTTTCACCACAAAGGACGCAAAGGCTCAACGAAAAATATTCTCTTCACGATCTTCGGGTCCTTTGGGACCTTTGCGGTCAATTCTTGTCGTCGTTCTTGAGAGACTGCATGAAATGTTCCAGTTCGGGCGGCAACGGCGCCTCGAGCCTCAGCTTGTCGCCGCTCTGCGGATGCACAAATGCGAGCTTCCACGCGTGCAGGAACATGCGCTTCAAGCCCTGCCTGGCCAGGCGCTTGTTCAAATCGAAGTCGCCGTACTTGTCGTCGCCGACTATGGGAAACCCAAGGTGCGCGAGGTGCACCCGAATCTGGTGCGTGCGCCCGGTTTTGAGCTGCGCCTGCAGCAGGCTGTAGGCGCCGCAGGCGCGCTCCAGCTCGAACACGGTGTGCGACTCGCGCCCTTCATCATCCACGCTGACGCGGCGCTCGCCCGCGCCGGTGACGTAGCGCTGCAGCTTGAGCTTCACGTGCTGCTTGCCCGAGGGCCACTTGCCCTGCACCAACACCAGGTAGCGCTTGTCCATCTGCCCGGTGCGAATCAGTTCATGCATTGCCGTGAGCACCGAGCGCTTCTTGGCGAGCAGCAACAGGCCCGAGGTGTCGCGGTCGAGCCGATGCACCAACTCGAGGAATTTCGCCTCGGGGCGCGCGGCGCGCAACTGCTCGATCACGCCGTAGCTGATGCCGCTGCCGCCGTGCACCGCCAGGCCGGCGGGCTTGTTGGCGGCGATCAGGCCTTCGTCCTCATACAACAGGGGAAGATCGATTTTTGGCGGCTTGGATGGCGCCGCCTTGGCCCCCAGGCGCAATGGCGGAATGCGCACCCGGTCGCCTTCCTGCAGCTTATAGGTCGCATCCACGCGCCCGCTGTTGATCCGCACTTCCCCGCTTCTGAGGATGCGGTAGATATGGCTCTTGGGTACGCCTTTACACTCGCGTAGCAGGAAATTATCGACGCGCTGGCCCGCGGTTTCAGAGCCAATATCCACCTGCCTCACGGAAACTTTACTTAAATCCTTCATTTTGCTTATAATGTTGTCACTGACTCAGTCGCGGGACAGGGTTTGTTGCGTCGATATGACATTTTCAGACCTGAACACGTCCCCGGTTTTGCGGCCCGGAAGGCCGTAACCCTGGGTAATGCGGTTAATATCGCTCACCGGAAGTAGCGAGAGTGTAATTGATTTGGCGCGCTGCAAGCAGCGGCAGATTACGACATCCGGTAAGCGTACCGGAAACAAGTTCGACAGACCCAACCGATTCCCCTTCCACTCCTCTTATCCAAGACTGGAATGCATCGCTAAGCCCCTGAACATTTAGGCCTAGGTTTGTCCTGCCCGAGGTTTGTCCTGCCCATGCGCGCGCAGGAGCAATATTAAATGAAGCGCATGCTGTTTAATGCGACACAGGCCGAAGAACTCCGTGTCGCCATAGTCGATGGCCAGAAGCTGATTGACCTCGACATTGAATCGGCCTCGAAAGAGCAACGCAAGAGCAACATCTACAAGGGTGTCATCACCCGTGTCGAGCCCAGCCTGGAAGCTGCGTTCATCGACTACGGCACCGATCGTCACGGATTCCTCCCCTTCAAGGAAGTCGCGCGCGCCTATTTCAAGGCCGGCGTCGATGTCGGCCGCGCCCGCATCCAGGACGCGCTCAAGGAAGGCCAGGAACTGATCGTCCAGGTGGAGAAGGACGAGCGCGGCAACAAGGGCGCCGCGCTCACCACCTTCATCAGCCTGGCCGGACGTTACCTGGTGCTGATGCCCAACAATCCGCGCGGCGGAGGCGTGTCGCGCCGCGTCGAAGGCGAAGACCGCGACGAATTGCGCGACACCATGGACCAGCTCCCGGTCCCCCCCGGAATGAGCGTGATCGCGCGCACCGCCGGCATCGGCCGCTCCGTGGAGGAGCTCGACTGGGACCTGAAATACCTGTTGCAGCTTTGGCACGCGATCGAGGACGCCTCCACGACCCAAAAAGGCGCGTTCCTGATCTATCAGGAGGGCAGTCTCGTCATCCGCGCCATCCGCGACTATTTCCATCCCGAGATCGGCGAGATCCTGATCGACACCGATTCGATCTACGAGCAGGCGCAGCAGTTCATGGCGCATGTGATGCCGGACAACGTGAACCGGGTAAAGCGTTATCGCGACGATGTCCCGCTGTTTTCGCGCTTCCAGATCGAGCATCAGATCGAGACCGCCTATTCGCGTCAGGTGAACCTGCCGGCGGGCGGCGCAGTAGTCATCGACCACACCGAGGCGCTGGTGGCGATCGACGTCAACTCGGCGCGCTCCACGCGCGGCAGCGACATCGAGGAGACGGCGTTTCGCACCAATCTCGAGGCAGCCGAGGAGATCGCGCGCCAGCTGCGCCTGCGCGACTTGGGCGGGCTGATCGTCATCGACTTCATCGACATGGAGTCGCAGCGCAACCAGCGCGACGTGGAGAACCGCCTGCGCGAGTCGCTGCACTTCGACCGCGCCCGGGTGCAGATGGGCAAAATCTCGCGCTTCGGCCTGATGGAACTGTCGCGCCAGCGTCTGCGCCCCTCGCTCGGCGAAGGCAGCACCATCACCTGCCCGCGCTGCAACGGCATCGGCCATATCCGCGGCATCGAATCGACCGCGCTGCACATCCTGCGCATCATTCAGGAAGAAGCGATGAAGGAAAACACCGCAGCCGTGCATGCCCAGGTGCCGGTGGATGTGGCCACGTTCCTCCTCAACGAGAAGCGCACCGACATTCACAGCGTCGAGGCCCGACTCAAGGTCAACGTGGTGCTGATACCGAACACCCACCTGGAAACACCGCATTACCAGATTTCGCGCCTGCGCCACGACGATCTCAATCAGGCCGAGCCCCTGCCCGCGAGCTACAACATGGTGCAGATGCCCACCGAAG
>JADGRR010000217.1 GCA_017880745.1 Burkholderiales bacterium | reverse complement strand
GCACCAGCGCCAGCTTGAGCGGCACGCGCTCCGCTTCGGCTGCGCTGGCGCTGCGGGCTGCAACCAGCAGCAGCGCGCTGTCCGGCCCCAGCGTGGTCCAGCGCTTGGTTCCGTCGAGGACGAACTTTCCCGGCAGGTCGGGGTGCGGCGAAAGCGTAGTTCTGATCGCGCGCGGATGGTTGCCGCCGGCCTCGGTCACGCACAGCGAAGCGAGCGCATCGGCAGGCAACTGCGGCACCAGCGCGTGCAGCGCAGCCTGGTAGCCGGCGCAGAACGCCCACGCCAGCCGGTCGGCGGCGAAGCCGCCGGCGATCGCGCTCTGAATCGGGCGCGCATGGCCCGCGGTCAGCGCCACCTGGCGCGGCCACCAGGCGCCGACGGACTCGCATTCTGCGGCAGCGGGGTCCGCAAGCAGCAGGAATTCGAGGCCGTCGTCCCGAGCGCGCATGCGCATGCCTCTCAGGCGTCGAGTTTGATGCCAAGCTCCGCCGCATAGCGCTCGGCAGAGAGGATCGCATTGCCCAAGAGCATGGCGATGGTCATCGGGCCGACGCCGCCGGGCACAGGCGTGATCCAGCCGGCGCGCTCGCGCGCTGCGCCGAAGTCCACGTCGCCGACCAGCTTGCCGTCGGACAAGCGGTTGATGCCGACATCGATCACCGCCGCGCCGGGTTTTATCATCTCGCCGCCGATCGCGTGCGGTTTGCCTATGGCGCAAACGAGCACGTCGGCGCGGCGGGTGTGATGGGCCAGATCCCTGGTATGAGAGTGGCACATGGTGACGGTCGCGCCCGCCTGCAGCAGCAGCAACGCCACGGGCTTGCCGACGATATTGCTGCGGCCGACCACCACCGCCTCCTTGCCGTGCAGATCCAGCCCAGTCGATTTCAGCATTTTCATAATGCCTGCAGGCGTGCATGGCAGGAGTCGCGGATGTCCGGACACCAGGCTGCCGAGATTGCGCGAATGCAGGCCGTCCACGTCCTTGTCCGGGGAAATGCGCTCGATTACGATCGGCGGCGCAAGCTGGGCGGGCAGCGGCAACTGCACCAGGATGCCGTGGATGCCGGCATCGGCGTTGAGCCGGTCGATGAGGCCGAGCACGGTCTCCTGGGAGCTGTCGCCGCCGAGCAAATGCTCTTCGGAGCGAATGCCGACCTCGCGGCAGGCCCTGATCTTGTTGCGTACGTAGATTTTGGAAGCGGCATTGTCGCCCACCATAACCACTGCCAGGCCGGGCGCGATGCCGGCGGCATTGAGCCGGTCGGCGCGCAGTTTCCACTCGGCGCGCAGTTTTTGTGCGATTTGCTTGCCGTCGATAATCAGGGCCGTCATTGCCTGACCCGCAGTGCGCGCGCGTAATGCATAGGATTGTCTGAAATCGTCATAGTAGGTTCAAAATGGCAGGAGTCTAACCGGTCGGCCCCGGCGCATCAAATAGGGAGCTTGAATCGCGGCATGCGGCGGCGACGTGCGGATTCGGGTAAGCTTGCGGCTCGAAAATCTCGGCGCGGAATAATCGGGCCCGTGGCGGCAGCAACATTGCGCGTGCAACCCGGCCCGTTGCCCGGCGCCCGCTGCGAAAATCAATCAATGTCAGCATCCAGTCCATCCGCCTTCGTCAGTGTTCGGGGCCGCAATCTCGAATACCAGCGCATTGCCGCCGCTGCGGCCAGCCCGACGCTGGTGTTTTTGCACGAGGGCCTGGGCTCGATCAGCCAGTGGCGCGATTTTCCCGCCCGTATCGTGGAAGCAACCGGTCTGCCTGCGATCGTCTACGCGCGCTATGGTCACGGCCAGTCGGACGTGCTGCAGCAAGCGCATGGCGTCGATTTCATGCATCGGGAGGCGCTGGAATCCCTGCCGGAGCTTCTGCGCGCGCTTGGCATAGAGCGCCCGATTCTGATCGGCCACAGCGACGGGGCATCCATCGCGCTGATCTATGCTGGCGCCGGCCATCCGCTGCAAGGCCTGGTGGCGATGGCGCCGCACGTGTTTGTCGAGGACATCAGCATCGAGGGCATTGTCGCGGCCAAGCGCGCATTCGAGACCACCGAATTGCCGCAGAAGCTTGCGCGCCATCATCGCGATCCAGTCAAGACTTTTTTCGGCTGGAACGACGTGTGGCTGGCACCTGCATTTCGCAGCTGGAACATCGAGAGCTTCCTGCCTGCGATCAAATGCCCGCTGCTCGCGATCCAGGGCCAGGACGACGAGTACGGCAGCATGGCGCAGGTCGATGCGATCGCGCGCCAGGTAAGCGGGCCGGTCGAGGTGCTGAAGCTGGAGGACTGCGGGCATTCTCCGCACCTGGACCAGCCGCAGATCGTTGCCAAGGCGATCATGGAATTCGTGAAGCGCTGCGCTCGCAAGTAGCACCCGCGTGCCGGCGCTCGCGCGGATCAGCGCGGCCGGGTCTTCGGCCTGACTTCCCACACCTGCGGCTGCGCCGGCCAGGTGCCGCGTTCGATCATGCGCGCGCCCTCGAACACGAGATAACTTTGCTGTCCGTAGTGCGGCAGCGGCCGCGCCAGCGCAGCCAGCGACGCTGCGTCCCGCACCGACACCAGCACGACGATGCGCCCGCCGCCAGCCCGTGTGCTCCATACCTGCGCGCTGCCGCGCGCAGCGGCAAGCGTGGCCGGCCGTGATGGCATGTCTTCGCGCGCCAGCCAGGCATCGATGTCGGCGTGCAGCCCGGCCACGAGCAGCGTGGATGCCCTAGTGCGCTCCGCCTGCGCGTGCTCGAACAGCTGGGCGGCGAGTTCGTTCGCCGCCGCCTGCACCGCGGCATCCGCCGTCGGCGTAACCAGCGCCGGATTCTCGGCGAGCATCGCGTCGCGCAGGATAGGCGGCGCTTCGGCCGCCGCCAGCCCGCGCATGAGGCGCAAATCCGGATCGAGTGCGACCTGCAGCGGTTCGGTCGAGAGTTCGAGCACCGCGGTGCCGCGCTCGCGCGACAGGTCCACACGCCGCACAATCTCGCCGCCGGCGGTGCGCACGGCCAGAGGCACCGACAGCGCGTAGGCCGGAGCGCCTTGATCGAGCGTAACGCTCAGGCGCCAGCCGCCGGCGACAGGCTCGGCATTCGCATCGGCGATGCGCAAGGCGGGCGCGCCGGTGCGTTCCAGCCATTGTGCGAAGAAGGCGGCGAGGTTCTTGCCCGAGGCGCGTTCGAACGCGCCGCGCAGATCGTCCCAGGAGGCGATGCGAAAACGGTATGTGCTCCAGAACTCGCGCAGGCCCCGATCGAATGCGGTCTCGCCGATAGCGTCTCGCAGCATGAAGAACAGCATCGCCGATTTGTTGTAGCCGACGATTTGCGACGCGCCGTGGGTGCGCGAGGTGAAACGGGCGAGCGGCGTGTCTTCGGCGCTCGGCATCGCCGCATAGTCGCGCAGCCAGGCTAGGCGCATGGCGCGCGCGGCCTCCGGGCTCTCGCGCTCGCGGTAGGCGTAATCGGCCATGAAGGTGGTGAGGCCCTCGGACCAGTTGCCGCGCGCGTAGTCGGGGTAGACGCCGTTGCCCCACCAATTGTGCAGCACTTCATGCCCGAGCGAAGTCGCGCGGATGAAAGGCAGGCGCAGGACCTCGATGCCGAGATAGGTGAGGGTGGGCATGCCGAATCCAGTCGGCGTGGGGCTGGACACCACGCTGAATTCGGAGAACGGATAGGCGCCGATGCGGCGCTCGTACAGGTCGAGATAGCCTGCAACCGAATCGAGATAGCCTGCGCCGAGCGCGGCGATCTGAGGGTGGAAATAGGTGCGCAGTCTGATCTCGCGGCCGGTCGCGCTGCGCACGCGCCGCTCCTCGATGCGGTAAGGGCCGGCCATGAGCGTTATGCCCTCGGCGGGCTGATGGAATTCGAAGCGCGCGCGATAGCGGCCGCCCGCCTGGCTCTCTTCGATGAGGCGTCCCGGCACGAGACCGCGCTGCTCCAGAGGCAGGTCGAGTTCGAGGCTGTAGCGCTCGAGCGCTCCGTCCACCTGCGGATACCAACCCGACCCGGCGGGAAGATACGTGCCCTGCACACCGCCCGCCGGCTCCGCGTAAGTGAGCGTGCCGCGATGATCGAGATTCGGGTCGAGCGGGGCGAGCGTGCCGCTCCAGCCGAGGTCGATGCGGCGCGCCGCGGGCAGCACAATGCGCTGGAAACCCCCGTCCAGCCTGGCTGAGAGCTCGATCGGGCGAGCGTCGACGAGCAGCGAGTCGACGCGGAAGCGCGCCGACAATATCAGGGTCGCTGCGCGCGGCGCATCGAAGCGTATGCTGTCCCGTCCTTGGAGAAAGCGGGTGTCCGGCTCGATGCGCACCCTGATCTGATGGGCGGCCGGCGCAGCGGCAATCACCGCAGCCGGGAGCGCCAGCGCGCAAATCACGGCTGCGAAAACGGCGGCCGGCCTGGTCATTTTCTTGCGGGAAACCTGGCCGTCAGTTCGATCATCTCGTTATGGCGCTTTGCCTTGAGCGGAAGCCAGGTTCCCGGCGCCATGCGGCCGACGATGGCTCTTACTTCGTCGGATGTCTTGACCGGTGTGCCCGCGACCTCGACGAGGACATCGCCGGCGCGCAGATCCGTCGCTTCGGCGATGCTGCCCGCGGTCACGGAGGATACCTTGACGCCATCGGACGCGGTCTCCACCAGAATGCCCAAGCGCGGCGGCGCTGGCGCAGCCTGCGCGGCAGGCATGCCGAAGACGGCTGCCGCCAGGCCCGCAGAAAACCGGCTGCAGTCGGCGCCCTTATCCCATGGCAGGAGCGAGGCAATGTGTTTGATTCCCAGGTCCTGAAGCTGGTGTGGCACACCGTCTCCATGCGCAATGTGCTGGCTGCCCATCACGCCGACGACCAGCGCATCCGGGTTGCGCGCGGCGGCGTCCGCGAGCGCCTGCGCCATCGCCCGGTCCCAGACGAGCTGCGCTTCGACGAAGTTCCGGAACCCCGGGTCGGTGCGCGCCGGCGCGGGTTCTTGCTTGTCCGGGTGCTGCGTGAAGGCTGCGAACAGGCGCTCGAGATAGGCCTCGCCGGCCGGGGCCGGGGCAGAAACGCCCTCGCGCTGTTCCCGCGGCACGGTCTCCAGGCCCTTCGCACCGACCATGCGCACGAAATCGCGTTCGACATTGAGCGCCACCATCGGAATGCGGTTCAGGCGCGCAAAGTGAAACAGCGGCAGATAGAACGTGGATTCGTATCCCCAGACGCGTGACCAATCGGCTGCCTTGAGAAATTCTTCCTCGCTCAGTTCCCCTGCCACCCAGCGATCGAGCACGCCCTGTACCCGGCGCGGAAACATCTCAAAGCCAAGCACGAGTTTCGGGCGCAGAGCCGCAAGCGCGGCCACGGTCTGCAATTCCCAGCGGTGGTGATCGGCGTTGTCGTGAGATTCGCCGAGCAGCGCCACCTGCGCCTTTGCGGCGCGCCCGAGGATTTCCGGCGCCGCGATGCGCCCGCCGCCCGGTACGCTCCATTCGCCCACCGGCGCACACGCGTCGCCGTCGCGCGCAGGCGCCGCGGCGAGGATCGCTGCAGCAGCGAAGATCGTCGCCGCGGCGAGGCCGATGGCGTAAGCGCCGAGGCGCGCGCTTGTTGGAATGAAAGTAGACACAAAGGAATTGTACCGGACTTCACCCGCGCCGCGAGCGAGGGAATCCCCTATAATGGCGCGACAGAAATTGCCTGGCGCTCAAGGGGAACGACATGAGTTACGCATTGCCCGAATTTCTGGCTCATGCGGTGACATTGGAGCAGGAAGCCGCCGACAGGTATCTCGAACTGGCCGACATGATGGAAGCGCACCGCAATGATGCGGTCGCCACGGTGTTCCGGGACATGACCCGTTTTTCGCAGATGCATCGCGACGAGATCAAGGCCAGGGTCGGCGCGATCGAGTTGCCGCAGTTGAAATCCTGGGAATACCGCTGGCGCTCGCCTCCGG
>JADGRR010000216.1 GCA_017880745.1 Burkholderiales bacterium | reverse complement strand
GCTTTGCCCGGCTCGTCAGTCAGGATCTCGTAGAAGCCCGGTGCGTTTTTCCAGTCTGCGCCGGCAGCCGCAGCCTGGAAGCTCTTGTCTTCCGGGGCGACGAATTGGCCTTCCCGGTTCTGCAGCAGAGTGAATGTCAGCTTGTTCTGCTTGGCGTAAGCGTACTCGACGTAGCCGATCGAGGCCTTGAGGCGCTGCACGAAGGAGGCGACACCTTCATTGCCCTTGCCGCCTGCACCGGTCGGGGCCGGCCAGGACACCGAGGTGCCACTGCCGACTTTGTCTTTCCACTCGGTGCTGACCTTGGACAGGTAGTTGGTAAATATGAACGTGGTGCCGGAGCCGTCCGAGCGGTTGACCACGGTGATGTCGGAGTCCGGCAGCTTCAGGCCCTTGTTGAGCTCGGCAATCGCTGGGTCGCTCCACTTCTTGATCTTGCCGAGATAGATGTCGGCGAGGACTTTGCCGGTCAGCTTCATTTCGCCGGGCTTGATCCCCCCGATGTTGACCACCGGCACCACTCCACCCATCACAGTGGGGAATTGAATGAGTCCGCCTTTATCCAGTTCTTCCGGCTTGAGCGGCATGTCCGAGGCGCCAAAATCGACCGTCTTGGCAGTGATTTGCTTGATACCGCCGCCGGATCCGATCGACTGGTAATTCATGCCATTGCCGCTCTTGGCCTTGTAGGCCTCGGCCCATTTTGCATAGATGGGATAGGGGAAAGTTGCGCCGGCGCCGGTGATATCCGCAGCCGTGGCGGCCGATGCGGCGCAGATACCCAGCGCCAGCAGCGCTGGGGTGAATGACCGATGATCGAGTTTCATGACAATGCCTCCAGAAATAGAATGTTCGCTTGGCTACCCATAAGTACTTAAGTATTAAGGACTCAAGTAGTAAGCAAGTACGGGGCTGCAGGCCGTCATCCTAAGAGAGCATTGTTACACTAATATTACGTTCCCGAATTAAGGGACTTGAGATCAGTTAATGGCCGGCAGTCGGGCGACCACGGGGATCGCCGGTGTGTGCGGAATCTTAAATGCGCAGAGCGACCACGCCGAGCGCGACGGCGCACGCGCCGATCACGCGCCTCTGGCCGAACGGTTCCTTGAGAAAAATAGTGCCGAGCAGCGCAGCAAAAATCACCGACGTCTCACGCAGCGCCGCTACGGCCGCCACCGGCGCCTCGGTCATGGCCCACAGCACGATGCCGTAGGAGCTGATCACGCACAAGCCGCCCGCGAGCCCGCGTTGCCAGTTGCGCACGGCGTAATCGAGCGCGCTACGTCTGCGCAAGGCGATGACCAGGGCAACGAAGGGCAGGCCCTGCAGCCAGAACATCCACGCGCCATAGCCCGCCGGCGTTCCGGAAAGGCGCGCGCCTGCTCCGTCGACGAGGGTATAACTCGCAATGATCGCCGCGTTCATGAAGGCCCAGCGCGTGGCGTCGCGGTGCGCGCGGCCTTGCTGCAGCAGTCCGATGCTGAGGATGCCGGCGCTGATCAGCACGATGCCCAGCCACATGGCCGCGCCGGGACGCTCGTCGAGCAGCGCGACGCCGAACAGCGCTACCAGCATTGGCGCCGTGCCGCGCATCAAAGGATAGGCATGGCCCAGATCGCCGATGCGGTAGGCGCGTACCAGGGTCGCGAAATAGCCGACATGGATCGCGACCGAGGCGGCGAGGTAGGGCCAGCTCGCGCTCGCCGGCACGGGCATGAGGGCGGTGAGCGGCAGCGACAGAACGCCCGCACCGGCGGCCACCAGCGCGGTATCGAGCATCACGTCGCGGCTCGACTTGATGATGGCGTTCCAGATCGCGTGCAGCAGGGCCGCGCCGAGCACCAGCGAGGTCACCAGAGGCGACATTTCCACTTCGGCATTCCTGCGCCAGGTGCTGAGCGCAAAGGAGGGGCCACAGCGCCTTCGCCCTCAGGCCGCCAGAACGCGGAGCGGATCATGGTAGGGGTAATGCAGCGCTTCGGCGACTTCCCGGCAGGTGACCTTGCCCTGACAGACGTTGAGTCCGGCGCGCAAGTGGGGATGGTCTTGCAGCGCCCGCCGATAGCCCTGATCTGCAAGCATGAGCACATAGGGCAGGGTGGCGTTGTTGAGTGCAAAGGTCGATGTTCGCGGCACGCCGCCCGGCATGTTGGCGACGCAATAATGCACCACCTTGTCCACCACGTAGGTCGGCTCGGCATGCGTGGTCGGATGCGACGTTTCGAAGCAGCCTCCCTGGTCTATAGCTACGTCCACTACCACTGCCCCAGGCTTCATCGCGCTCACCAATTGCCGCGACACCAGCTTCGGCGCGGCAGCGCCCGGGATCAGCACCCCGCCGATCACCAGATCGGCCGACAGCACGTGGCGCTCGATGCTATCGCGGCTGGAGAATACCGTTATCGCGCGCGCGCCGAACCGGGCCTCGATGCGCCGCAGCGCGTCGATGTTGCGGTCCAGCACCACCACCTGGGCGCCGCTGCCCACGGCGACCAGCGCCGCGTTCGAGCCGACTACGCCCGCGCCGAGGATGAGAATCTTCGCCGGGGGCACGCCCACCACGCCGCCGAGCAGGACGCCCATGCCACCTTGCGTTTTTTCCAGGTTGTGGGCGCCGGCCTGTACCGACAAGCGCCCGGCGACTTCGGACATGGGGGCGAGCAAGGGCAGACCGCCGCCGGGCGCGGTGACCGTCTCGTAAGCGATGCAGGCCGCGCCGCTTTCCACGAGGGCCCGCGCCTGCTCCGGATCGGGCGCCAGATGCAGGAAGGTGAACAGGATCTGGCCCGGCCTGAGCCGTTTGCGTTCCGTTGCCTGCGGCTCCTTCACCTTGACGATCATTTCGGCGCGCGCAAAGACTTCTTCGGGGTCATCGACTACATTGGCGCCGGCTGCCTGGTAGACGCTGTCGGCCGTGCTGATACCGGCGCCGGCATCGTGCTCGACCAGAACCTGGTGGCCATGCGCGGTGAGCTCGCGCACGCTCGCCGGGGTGAGCCCGACGCGGTATTCATGACTCTTGATTTCCTTGGGCACTCCGATAAGCATTCCTTGCTCCTGATCGTAGTCTCCGGCGGCAGCGCTTGGCGGCGCATGCAGATTTCGGCGGTGGCCATGCCGCCGACGGCGGCCGTAGCGTTCCTGACGATTCGAGGGGATACGTCCCTCGCGTTCTCTTAACTCCGCGGCCGTTTCGGTAATTCTGAAACGGCCTCTCGGTCATTCAGCCGCTGAGGCGAGCAAGCTCGAGGCTCGCCGGATCGTCCTGCGGCAGGTAGCCGTGCCTCGCCATGAAGCTTAGCATCACCAGGCTTGCGTCCAAGGCGAAGTCGGCAGCTTCGCCCAGCAGTCGCATCACCTCTGCCACCGGAAGCAGGCGGAACTCCGCCACTTCGCCGTCCTGATTGACGGGAAGAACATCCTCGGGCAGCTCGAGGTCGTGCACGAAAATCGTCTGCGCTTGCACGCCCTCGGGCACTTCGCGCAGCAGCACTAACTGGCCGCACGCAACTGCGCGTGACATCAGCTGCGGCAGGATGCCGGCTTCCTCCCAGCCTTCTTTCACCAGCGTCTGTGCCACCGTCAGCCCGGCGGCGAGTCCGCCGCCCACGAGATTGTCGAGCATGCCCGGATCGATCGGCTTGGCCCGGCTCCTGCGCGCAATCCACATGCGGCATGCACCTCCTGCGCCGACTACGCCGTTCACGTGCACGGCGTAGGTAGTGACGCCGAACATGCGCGCTGCTGCGCGCTCGAGACGGAACAAAGGCGGCTCGCCGTAAGCGCGCGTCACCGCGTACAGCTCGTCGCGCCAGCCCGGCAGATAGTCTTGGTCGGCGAGTTGGCGCAACACTGCGGCCAGGGCCGCGCTGCGTCGCTGCGGCGTATCGAGACGCGCGCTCAGCCGGATCGACGCGCCGTCGATGTCGAACAGTTGCGGCCAGGCGGCGAGCCGCTCGGCATGGTCCGGGCGCACCCAACCGAGTTCGGCGCCGCCGGCACAAAAGCGCAGGTAACGCGCGGGATCGAAGCGCCGCGCCGCGCGTACGCGTTCGAGCAGACTCATGGTCAAGCCGTTCCTGTTGCTCAGAGCTTGGGTGTTGCCTATGGTGCCATCTTTTCAGAAGGGAAGCTCTGATGAAGTCCGTGACGCAGTCAGAGCTTCCTCTGATTCGGGAGGATTTACCGGGGGTCGGACGGGAAGGAAAGGGCCTCCCCCCTTCCGCAGGCGCCCTCCTGCCCGGGCCAACCCGAACTGCAATCGATGCCGGGTTCCATGCTTGCCCCGCCCCGACATGCCGATGCTATTGAACGCTGGCAGCACCAGGCGCAGAATGTGTCCAGAGCGAAGCGGCAATGCGGCGGTGCACATTCCGCGTTTGATGCTGCAACCCAAGCGATAGTGCAGATTGGCCAGGGAGCGTATCACTATGACTACGACTACGGACGAGAACAGGACGAAGGTAACCATTCTGACCGGGACTTACCGCGTCAAGGGTTATATCGACCTGCTGCCCGGCGCCCGGGTGACCGATTACCTGGCCGAGTCCAAGGACTTTATCGCGCTCACCGACGCGGAGGTGTGGGAACTGGGGAACCGTCATGTTCTCAACGCCCCGTTCATCAATGTCAGTCTGGATCACATCCAGATTGTCACGCCTGGAGATTGATGCAGGGTCGCGCAAATTCCGCGAGGATAGCCTGAAAGAGTGGGCGCCAAGCGATGAGCTAGGACGCCTTTCCGCCCGAGTCCCTGCATATCGGCCAGGTCCGAGGAACCTATGGTTGCGTCCACGGACTAATCATGGCCCTAATGATTCCTGAATATAACCGGTGCGTCGCGGTTCGCCAGTGCGGCGTGCACATCCAGGTCGCCGGCTGTGTTTGAAATTGGCTTAGCCGTGTGGCGTCATAGGCTGCATTTGATTGACCGGCTTTGCCTAAACGCTGTAAAATCCGCTAGTTTTGACGCTTAACGGCAGCTTCTGAGGATTCAAGGCAATGCGCAGCCGGGTGGTCGCGGGTAACTGGAAGATGCACGGCAGCCTGGCTGCAAATCGGCGCTTGCTCGAAGCACTGAAGGCCGGCCTGCAGGCGTCCGCTGGCCTGCAGTACACGGTGTGCGTGCCTTATCCGTATCTGGCGCAGGTTGAAACGGCCCTGGCCGGCACTGCCATAGCCTGGGGCGCGCAAAACGTAAGCGAATGGTCGCAGGGGGCATATACCGGCGAAGTGTCGGGGGTGATGCTGCGCGAATTTGGCTGTCGCCATGTCCTGATCGGCCACTCCGAGCGGCGAGCGCTGTACGGCGAGACCGATAAGCAGGTAGCAGCCAAGTTCCAGGCGGCGCAAGGGGCGGGATTGATTCCCATCCTGTGCGTGGGGGAAACCCTGCAGGAGCGCGAAAGCGGCGTCACCGAAATCGTGGTCGGGCGCCAACTAGCAGCTGTGCTCGATTCGGGCGGGGTCGGCGCGCTGGTCAATGCGGTGATTGCCTATGAACCGGTGTGGGCGATCGGCACCGGCAGGACCGCGACGCCGCAGCAGGCCCAGGCGGTGCACGCGTTCATACGCGGCGTCGTCGGCCGGCAGGATGCAAAGCTGGCCGCCGGGTTGAGCATCGTCTACGGCGGGAGCGTCAAAGCCGCAAACGCGAAGGAATTGTTCGCCATGGCCGATATAGACGGCGGCCTCATCGGCGGTGCCGCGTTGATCGCGGAGGAGTTCATTGCGATCTGCGCGGCGGCAGGCAAGGCGTAGACGGTGCGGGCCACGCGGCGCGTCATCGTCAATGTTGAATTTTTCACCATCCGCCATGCGGCGCTTGGGTTATAGCGAGTGAATAATGGATATCTGGTTGACATTGATTCTGACCGTACACGTGCTGGTGGCGCTGGGCATCATCTTCCTCGTGCTGCTCCAGCACGGCAAGGGCGCGGACATGGGAGCGGCCTTCGGC
>JADGRR010000215.1 GCA_017880745.1 Burkholderiales bacterium | reverse complement strand
GGAAGGTCGCCTCGATCTGGATCTCCGGGATCATTTCCGGCACGCCCTCCATTACGTCGGCGCGCGCGAGCAACGTCGTGCCGTAGCCCATCAACTCGGCCACGCTCCTGCCGTCGCGCGCGCCTTCCATGATGGCGGCGCTGATATAGGCCACTGCCTCGGGGTAGTTGAGCTTCAGCCCGCGGGCGCGGCGGCGTTCGGCGAGGAGTGCGGCGGTGAAAATCAGCAGCTTGTCTTTTTCTCTTGGCGTGAGTTCCATCGTCGACCTCTTTTACGTTGCCCAGATGCGCGGCGGTACCGCGCGGCGTCCGGCCAGCGCCGGCCGCAGCAAAGACCACAGCGCGACGAAATAGTGCATCGCCGCTTCGCTGCTGTGACCCAGATAGCGCGCCAGCAGCACGCGCGGCAATGCGGTGATGCCCGAGTGTTCCCCCGCCTCGGGCGCGATGCCGCGGCACTGTTCGAGCAGGTCCTTCTGAATCTCCTTGCCCGCGGCGATCAGGGTCGCGCTCACCGTGCAGCCTGCGAGGCCTGCCTTCGATGCGAGCATAGGGTCGTCGCCGGCGAGGCGGGCATATTCGCACCACAGCCGCCGGCCTTGCTGCCACACTTCGGTGCGCTGGCGCAGTTCGCCCGAGTTGAAGCGCTCACCCGATGCGGTGCGCCCCATGCAGGTCATCTCCCAGCCCATGTACAACGCCTCCTCGTGCAGCTGGATCTCGGTCCTGGTTTCGGCGCGCGCCGCATCGAACACGATGGCCGGCTGCGGCAGCCATTCGAGCACGGCACCGCGCCCGATGTCGAAATGCTGCGCCAGGCTCGCCTTCGGCCCCGTGCTCCTGTACCACTTGCCCGCGCCCGGCGTGGTGAGCAGCGCCGCCGCGCCTTCATGCAAGCGCGTCTCCAGCTTCAGCGCGTCGCCGCCGGCGATGCCGCCGGGCGGATGCACGATAATGCTGTGGCATACCGCATCCCCCTCGGGATACAGCGCCTTTTGCACCACCAGCGGTCCGCTGTGCTCACGCCCGGAAAGCGTCGTGCGCCCGCCTTGCAGGGTGTACTCGAGCGCGAGCCGCGCCTGCCAGGCTGCATCAACGGTGACCATGGCCAAACTATAGCGCGAGGCAGGCCTTTACGTTTTCCCTCTCCATGTCTGCGCCTGCCCCGCTCTTGATCACCTCGCCGCGCGACATCACCACATAGTGATCGGCAAGCGAGCGGGCGAAATCGTAGTACTGCTCCACCAGCAGGATCGCCATCTCGCCTTGCTGGGCCAGTGTGCGGATCACGCGCTCGATGTCCTTGATGATCGAGGGCTGGATGCCTTCGGTGGGCTCGTCCAGAATCAGCAGCTTGGGTTGCATCGCGAGTGCGCGGCCGATGGCAAGCTGCTGTTGCTGCCCGCCGGAGAGGTCGCCCCCGCGCCGGGCGAGCATGTCCTTCAGCACCGGAAACATGCCGAATATCTGCGCCGGAATCGATGCGCTGCGCGGCCTGGTCGCGAGGCCCATGCGCAGATTCTCCTCCACCGTCAGGCGCGGGAAGATTTCGCGCCCCTGCGGCACATAGGCGATCCCCAGTTTGGCGCGGGCATAGGGGGTGAGCCGGGTGATGTCCTTGCCTTCGAACATGAGCGCACCGGACCTCGCCGGCACCAGGCCCATGAGGCATTTCAGCAGCGTCGTCTTGCCCACGCCGTTGCGTCCAAGGAGTGTCGTGCAGCCCATGGGAATATCGAAGCTCACGTCGCGCAGCGTGTGGCTGCCGCCGTAGTATTGATTGAGGTCGCGGATGGTCAGCATGCTAGCGTCCGAGATAGACCTCGATCACGCGCGGGTCGTTCTGCACCTGCGCCATGCTGCCTTCCGCGAGCACGCTGCCCTCGTGCAGCACCGTCACCTTGCGCGCGATGCCGGCGACGAAATCCATGTCGTGCTCGACCACGATGACCGAGTGCTTGCCCGCCAGGGTCGTGCACAGTTCGCCGGTGCGCTCGGTCTCCTCGTCGGTCATGCCCGCCACCGGTTCGTCCAGCAGCAGCAGGCGCGGCTCCTGCATCAACAGCATGCCGATCTCCAGCCACTGCTTCTGGCCATGAGACAGCAGACCTGCGGGACGATCGGCTTCGCCGGCGAGCTGGATCAGGGCAAGGGTCTCGGCGATGCGGTCGCGCTGGGCCGAATCGAGCCGCGCGGTGAGGCTGAAGCGCACGCGCTTGTCGGTCTTCATCGCGAGCTCCAGATTTTCGAACACGCTGTGCTGCTCGAATACCGTGGGCTTCTGGAACTTGCGGCCGATGCCGGCGTGGGCGATTTCGGCTTCGGTAAATTTTGTAAGATCGATGGTCTGGCCGAAGAACACGCTACCCGAGTCGGGCCGCGTTTTTCCGGTGATCACATCCATCATGGTGGTCTTGCCGGCGCCATTGGGGCCGATGATGCAGCGCAACTCGCCGTTGTCGATGTCCAGGCTGAGATTGTTGAGCGCCTTGAAGCCGTCGAAGCTGACGCTGATGTCCTGCAGATACAGGATCGTCTTGTGCGACACGTCCAGCCCGGGGGTGAGGACGCGCCCTCCCGCCGCCGCGCCGCCGCCGTAGGAATCGGAATCGCTGGCTAATGCGGCGTTCATGCGCGCCTCCTGCGCGGGAATTTCAGCAGACCGATCACGCCCCGGGGCAGGAACAGGGTGACCAGGATGAATATCAGGCCGAGGAAGAACAGCCAGTATTCCGGAAAGGCCACGGTAAGCACGCTTTTCGCGCCGTTGACCAGGCCCGCGCCGATGATGGCCCCGACCAGGCTGCCGCGTCCGCCCAGCGCGACCCAGATCGCGATTTCAATCGAGTTGGCGGGCGACATCTCGCTCGGATTGATGATGCCGACCTGGGGCACGTAAAGGGCGCCGGCAATGCCGCAGATCACCGCGGATACGGTCCAGATGAAGAGCTTGTAGTGCACCGGGTTGTAGCCGGAAAACATGACGCGCGACTCGGCATCGCGGATCGCGGTGAGCACGCGGCCGAGCTTGGAGGTGACGATGTAGCGGGCGAACAGCAGCGTAACGATGAGCATGGCGGCAGTGAGCGTGAACAGCGCCATGCGCGTTTCCGACGTGGCGATCGGGTAGCCGAGGATGCGCTTGAAGTCGGTGAAGCCGTTGTTGCCGCCGAAGCCGGTGTCGTTGCGGAAAAACAAGAGCATGAACGCGAACGTCAGCGCCTGGGTAATGATGGAGAAGTACACGCCCTTGATGCGCGAGCGGAAGGCGAAAAAGCCGAACACGAAGGCGAGTGCACCGGGCACCAGCACCACCAGCAGCGCCGAGTACCAAAAATGCTCGGTGAAGCTCCAGTACCAGGGGTAGGCCTTCCAGTTGAGGAACACCATGAAGTCGGGAAGGTCGCTCTGATACTGGCCTTGGCGGCCGATCATGCGCATCAGGTGCATGCCCATCATATAGCCGCCGAGCGCGAAGAACAGGCCGTGGCCGAGCGACAGAATGCCGGTGTAGCCCCAGATCAGGTCCATCGCCACCGCCACGATGGCATAGCACATGATCTTGCCGATCAGCGCTACGGTGTAGTCGGAGATGTACAACGGGCTGCCTTTGGGCGCCACCAGGTTCGCGAGCGGAAAGAGCACGAACAGGATGGCTGCGCACACGGCGAGCGCGATCCATCCCTTGCGGCCGTAGAGTCTGGTGATGCCGGTCGCGAACGGGCCCATCAGCTGTCGGCCATGCGGCCCTTGACGGCAAACATGCCCTGCGGCCGCTTCTGGATGAAAATGATGATGAACGCCAGGATCGCGATCTTGGCCAGTACCGCGCCGGACCAGGCTTCGAGGAACTTGTTCGCCATACCGAGGCCGAGCGCCGCGTACACCGTTCCCGCAAGCTGGCCCACGCCGCCCAGCACCACCACCATGAAGGAATCGACGATGTAGGTCTGGCCCAGATCGGGGCCGACGTTGCCGATCTGCGACAGCGCGCAGCCGGCGAGCCCGGCGATGCCCGAGCCCAGGCCGAAGGCGAGCGTGTCCACGCGCGCGGTCGGCACGCCCACGCAGGAGGCCATGCCGCGGTTCTGCGTCACCGCGCGCACGAACAGGCCCAGGCGCGTGCGCGCGAGCAGGAACCACATCAACAGCAGCACCGCGAGGGCGAAGCCGACAATAATGAGGCGGTTCCACGGCAGTACCACATTGGTGAGGACTTCCACGCCGCCGGACATCCACACTGGATTCTCCACCTGCACGTTCTGCGCGCCGAAAATGGAGCGCACGCTTTGCATCAGGATCAGGCTGATGCCCCAGGTGGCGAGCAGGGTCTCCAGCGGCCGGCCGTAGAGAAAGCGGATGACGCTGCGCTCCAGCGCCATGCCGACCAAGGCCGAAGCGAAAAACGCCGTGGGCACGGCCGCGGCGAGGTACCAGTCGAACAGGCCCGGCAGGCGCGCGCGGAACAGGTTTTGCACGACGTAGGCGCTGTAGGCGCCGACCATGATCAGTTCGCCGTGCGCCATGTTGATCACGCCCATCAGGCCGTAGGTGATGGCGAGGCCGAGCGCGGCAAGCATCAGGATGGAACCGAGGCTGATGCCGGTGAACACCTGGCTGATGCGCTCACCGACGGACAGCCGAGACTGGACCGCCTTGAGCGAATCCTGCGCTTCGGCGCGAATGGCTGCATCGGGCTCGGCAAAGCTGTCGCCCTTCTTTTCCAGGACGCCCAGCAGCAGCGTTTTGGTGTTGGAATTGTCGCTCGACGCGAGCGCCTTGACCGCCGCCATGCGCACGGCCGGGTCCGCGCTCTTCAGCTGCACGCCGGCTTGAACCAAACTCAGCAGTCTCTTGATCTGGGGATCGGCCTCTGCGGCAAGCGCCTTGCCGATCAGCGGCAGCATTTCCTCGCCGGCGCCGTCTTCCAGGGCCTTGACCGCGGCGAGCCGCGCGGCGCGGTCGGGCGAAGTCAGCTTCAACGCGCCCATCGCCGCCTCCAGCGCGCCGCGCAGGCGGTTGTTGACCACCGCGTCCTCCAGTCCATCGGGGAGCGGCGCCACCTTTTCGTTCGTGGCGGCATCGACGCCCTGTTCGTCCTTGACGACCAACACGCGCTTGCCGCCCGCTACCTGCACGTTCCCGTCCAGCAGAGCCTGGAAAAAGACTTCAACCCCGGCATCGCCGGAAGCCACCAGCTTGCCCACCGCCGCTACCTGCTCGTCGCTCTGGCCTGCCGCGACCGCCAGCACCAGCTCGGCGGGCAAGGCGCATGCCAGGCGCGCCCAGAGAAGAAGAAGCGCTAGCGCAAGGACCGGCGCAATCGTTTTCGGGGACATGGGGGATTGTTCTTGTGTTTCGAGGAAACCGGCCGCGGCGGGGCCGCGGCCGGTTCGACTGCGCTTACTTCTTGACTGGCTCGTCGGGCTTGCCCTTGTTTTCGGGGATGAACGGGCTCCACGGCTGTGCCTTGACCGGACCCGGCGTCTTCCAGACCACGTTGAACTGGCCGTCGGCCTTCACTTCTCCGATGAACACCGACTTGTGCAAGTGGTGGTTCTTTGGGTCCATGGTCGAGGTGATGCCCGAGGGCGCTTTGAAGGTCTGGCCCGCCATCGCGGCGATCACCTTGTCCACGTCGGCGGTCTTGGCTTTTTCCACGGCCTGTTTCCACATGTGGATGCCGATCCAGGCTGCTTCCATCGGGTCGTTGGTAAGCGGCTTGTCGGCGCCGGGCAGCTTCTTCGCCTTGGCGTAGGCGGCCCATTCCTTCTTCCATGCGTCGTTGACCGGGTTCTTCAGCGACATGAAGTAGTTCCACGCCGCGAGGTGGCCTACGAGCGGCTTCGTGTCCACGCCGCGCAGTTCTTCTTCGCCCACCGAGAACGCCACCACTGGCACGTCCTTCGCCTTCAGGCCGGCGTTGCCCAGTTCCTTGTAGAAAGGAACGTTCGAATCGCCGTTGAT
>JADGRR010000214.1 GCA_017880745.1 Burkholderiales bacterium | reverse complement strand
TCCGGCGACGCAAAGCGGTTCGCGTTCCATCCTCGTATACGCCGTGCTGCCAAACCAGGACAGCGCGCTCAAAGGCGGCATGTTCGCCAAGGGCAGCGTGACGCTGAGCCGGATCGAATCCGCCCAGGTGCTGCCGCTGTCCGCGGTGCGCGAGGAAAACGGCAAGACCTATGTGCTGCGCATCGCCAACGACAGGATCGAGCCGCGCGCAGTGAAGCTCGGGCTCAGGAACGAGGACGAGGGCACGGTGCAGATCGTCGACGGCCTGGACGCGCAAACCCGGGTGGTCCGGACCAACCCGGGCACATTCAAGCCCGGCGCGATCGTCAAGATAGCCCCGGGCCGCAACTAAAAGCGCCGCGCTCTAGCGCGCCTCGAACAGGACTTTCGCGCATGTGGTTCACCCGCATCTCGATCAACAACCCGGTATTCGCCACCATGCTGATGGCGGCGTTCCTGGTGCTGGGCCTGTTCTCCTACCAGCGGCTCGCGGTCGAGCAGTTTCCCGACATCAACTTCCCGGTGGTGGTGGTGCAGACCGAGTATCCCGGGGCCTCGCCCGAGAGCGTAGAGAGCGACATCAGCCGCAAGATCGAGGAAGCGATCAACACCATCAGCGGCATCAAGACGCTGTCTTCGCGCTCCTACGAAGGGCTGTCGGTGGTGATCGCCGAATTCGACTTGAGCGTCGATCCCGCCCTCGCCGCGCAGGACGTGCGCGAGAAGGTGGCCGTGGTCAAGGTCGGCTTCAGGAAGGAAGTGAAGGAGCCGCGCGTCACGCGCTTCAATCCGGACGACCTGCCCATCGTGTCGCTCGCGGTGCGCTCGAACAGCCGGCCGCTGCGCGAACTCACCACGCTCACCGATCAGGTGATCATCAAGCGGATCGAGACTGCGCGCGGCGTCGGCCAGGCCACCCTGGTGGGCGGGGTCAAGCGCGAAATCCAGATTTTCCTCAAGCCCGCGGAAATGGAATCGCTGGGCGTGGGCATCGACCAGGTGATCAGCGCCGTGCGCAGCGAAAACCAGGAGCTGCCGGCCGGCGCGGTCACTTCGCGCGAGTCGGAGAAACTGGTTCAGGTGCAGGGGCGCATCGCCCGGCCCGAGCAATTCAATCGCATCATCGTCGCGCGCCGCGGCGGCCAGCCGGTGTACCTGTCCCAGATAGCGACCGTGGTCGACGGCCAGGAGGAGGAGGAAAGCGCGGCACTGGTAAACGGCAAGCGCGTCATTTCGCTGGACATCATCAAATCGCAGGGCGCCAATACCATCGACACGGTGGACAACGTCATGGAGGTGGTGGCCGCGCTGAAGAAGCAGTTGCCGGACGACGTCACGCTGGAGGTGGTGCGCGACACCTCGCGCGGCATCCGCAATTCGGTCAACAATGTCAAGCACACCCTCCTCGAAGGCGCGGGGCTCACCATCCTCATCGTGTTCCTGTTCCTCAACTCCTGGCGCAGCACGGTGATTACCGGACTCACCCTGCCGATTTCCCTGATGGGCACATTCCTGGTGATGTACGCGGCGGGCTTCACCGTCAATATGCTGACGCTGATGGCGATGAGCCTGTGCGTCGGCCTGCTGATCGACGACGCGATCGTGGTGCGCGAGAACATCGTGCGCCACCTCGCCATGGGCAAGAGCCACCACGACGCCGCGCTCGATGGCACCCAGGAAATCGGCCTGGCGGTGATGGCCACGACGTTTTCCATCGTCGCGGTGTTCCTGCCGGTGGGCTTCATGGGCGGCATCATCGGCCGCTTCTTCCACCAGTTCGGCATCACCGTGGCGGCGGCGGTTCTGCTGTCGATGTTCGTCAGCTTCACGCTGGACCCGATGCTGTCCTCGGTGTGGTACGACCCGGCCGCGCACGGGGTGCACGGCAAAGGCTGGTTCGCGCGCATGCTGTCCTGGAACGAGCAGATGATCCAGCGCGTCAGCGTGCGTTACTCCGGCCTGCTGTCCTGGTCGCTTGCGCACAGAAAGAGCGTGCTCGCCATCGCCCTCGCAAGCTTTCTCGGCGCCTTCGCCCTGGTGCCAAGAATAGGTTCGGAGTTCGTGCCCGAGGCCGACCTGGCCGAAATCATGGTGCAGTTGAACACCCCGGTGGGATCTTCGCTGGAATTCACCCAGGCCAAGGTGCAACAAGCCGAGGCGGCGCTGCGCGAATTTCCCGAGGTGATCTACACTTACGCCACGGTCAACACCGGCACCACGCCCGGCAAGAACTACGCCACCGTTTTCGTCAGGCTGCTGGACCGCGGCCAGCGCGCCGCCAATCAGAAGCAGCTGCAAAAACCGATGCGTGAACGCCTGCAGCAGATTGCCGGCATCGAAGTCACCAACCTCGGCGTCTATGCCCCGGTCGGCAGCGGCAAACCGCTGCAGGTCTCGGTGCAGGGTCCGGACATGGCGGAAATCGAGCGGCTCGCGGGAGAAGTGAAGAAGATCATGGGGGAGATCTATGGCCTGGTCGACATCGACTCCAGCCTCAAGGCCGCCAAACCCACTTTGGCGGTGCGCGTCAACCGTGAACTGGCGAGCGACCTGGGCGTGGGGGTGGGAAAAATCGGCGAGGCGCTGCGGCCGCTGCTGGCGGGCGAGGCGGTCTCCAGCTGGAAGGGGCCCGACGATGAAAACTACGACGTCAAGGTTCGGCTGCCGAAAAGCGGACGCGAAAATCGGGGAGATCTCGAGCGCATCTACATCGCCAGCAACCAGGTCGGCGCCGATGGCAGCCCGAAAATGGTGGCGCTGCGGCAGGTCGCGGAGTTCGTGCCCACCGTCGGGGCCACCCAGATCAACCGCAAGGACCTCACCCGCGAGGTGCTGGTCACCGCCAATGCCCTCGGCAGGCCGGCAGGCGACCTGGGCAAGGAAATCATGGCCCGGCTCGCCAGCATTCCGACCCAACCGGGTTATCGCTTCGTCATGGGCGGCTCGACCAAAGACATTCAGGAAACCATGGGCTATGCGCTGTCGGCGCTGCTCCTGGCGGTGATTTTCATCTATCTGATCCTCGCCAGCCAGTTCGGCTCCTTTCTGCAACCGGTGGCGATCATGATGTCCCTGCCGCTGTCGCTGATCGGGGTGCTGCTCGCGCTGCTGATTGCGCGCTCGACGCTCAATATCTTCTCCATCATCGGCTTTGTCATGCTGATGGGTCTGGTGACCAAGAACGCAATTCTGCTGGTGGACTTCACCAACCAGCTGCGTGCCGCGGGTCAGGACCGCGCGCAAGCGATCCTCGAGGCCGGGCGCATCCGCCTGCGGCCGATCCTGATGACCACCTTTGCCATGGTGTTCGGCATGATCCCGCTCGCGCTCGGCATCGGCGAGGGCTCGGAGCAGCGCGCGCCCATGGCGCACGCCGTGATCGGCGGCATTATCACCTCCACCCTGCTCACTTTGGTGGTGGTACCGGTGATCTACACCTATCTCGACGATCTCGCGCGCTGGGCGCAGACCAAGTTCGGGGCCGCGCAGTCCACGACTGCGGACGATTCCAATCGCAACGCGCAAAGCGCTGATTAGTTCCGCGCTGCCGAGAACCGCCGGGCCCGCCGCCCCCCGCCTGCCGGGGCGAAACGCGCCATGTGACAAGCGTCACAAGGCAGCCGCACAAACAATGGTAAAATTTCCGTTGTTCAAATCACCTCCGCGAGCCAATCCGCCATGCCTGCCATGAACATCGAACAAGCCCGTTTCAACATGGTCGAGAATCAAATCCGGCCTTGGGAAGTACTGGACCAGCAAGTGCTGGACCTCCTGTATGTGGTCAAGCGCGAAGATTTTGTGCCCGCCGCATACCGGGCGCTCGCCTTCTCCGATCTGGAGATCCCCATCGGGCAGGGCGAGCATATGTGGCAGCCCAAAATGGAGGCGCGCGTATTGCAGGAGCTGGCGGTAAAACCGACCGACCAGGTCCTCGAAATCGGAACCGGATCCGGCTATTTCGCAGCGCTGCTCGCGTATCGCGCGCAGCATGTCTACAGCGTGGAAATTCGCGCCGACCTGAAAGCATCAGGAGAGGCCAGCCTGCGCCGCGCCGCAATCGCCAACGTCACCGTGGAGCTTGGCGACGGCGCCAGCGGCTGGACCAAACACGCGCCCTACGACATCATCGTGCTCACCGGCTCGACGCCGGTGTTGCCGCAGCAGTTCTTGCAGCAAATGAACGTCGGCGCGCGCCTGTTCGCCGTGGTCGGCAGTCCGCCGGTGATGGCGGCACGACTCATCACCTGCACCGGCGAGGGCGTCTTCAATTCCATCGACCTGTTCGAAACCAGCGTCGCGCCGCTCGCGCATGCGCTGGCGGGCGAGCGCTTCAGTTTTTGACCATGACGCAGATTACGCCGCAACTGCTGCAGCAATGGCTGGCCGACACCGGACGCAAGCCGCCGGTTCTGCTCGACGTGCGCGAGCCCTGGGAATACCAGACCTGCCGCATCGAGGGGTCCACGCTGGCGCCGATGAACACCATTCCGGCGCGGGCGCAGGAACTCGATCGCGACACCGAAACCGTTGTGATCTGCCATCACGGCGCGCGCAGCTTCCAGGTGGCGTTGTTTCTGGAGCGGAACGGCTTTTCCAATCTCTACAACCTGCAGGGCGGGGTAAATGCCTGGGCCGACCAGGTCGAACCCACCATGCCGAGATACTGAGCCCGCCATGAGACGACATGCGCTTTTCCTCGGTATTCTTGCTTTCAGCCAGCCGCTGGTCGCGGCCGACCTGCTGCAGACCTACCGCGAGGCGCGCGCCAACGACCCGGTGTACGCCTCGGCGCGCGCGACGCGCGACGCCGGCCGCGAAAATCTGCCGCAGGGGCTGGCGCAACTGCTTCCAACCATCGGCGCCAGCGGGTTCACCCAGATGAACGACGTCGATATTTCATTCCGCGACGTGCTGCCGCCCTCGAAGCGCCAGGGCAACACCAACGGCTACAGTGTGTCGCTGACCCAGCCTTTGTTTAATTGGCAAAGCATCATGGTGTACAGGGAAGCCGGCTACAAAGTGGCGCAGGCCGAAGCCGCCTTCGGACAGGTGGCTCAGGACTTAGTCGTGCGCGTTGCCCAGGCTTATTTCGACGTACTTGCTTCGCAGGACAGCCTGGCGTTCATCCAGGCGCAGAAGACCGCCATTTCCGAGCAACTGGCACAGGCCAAGCGCAATTTCGAGGTCGGCACCGCCACCATCACCGACACGCACGAGGCGCAGGCGCGCTTCGACCTTGCCACCAGCCAGGAGATCGCGTCGCAGAGCGATCTGGAGATAAAACAGCGCACGCTGCAACAGATAATCGGCAAGTTTCCCGATCGGCTCACCCCGCTCAGGCCTTCGACCGAACTCAGCCCGCCCAAACCCAATGCGATGGAGCAATGGGTAGCGAGCGCCGAAGCCCAGAACTTCGCAGTGCGGGTGCAGGAAGCCGCGCTGGAGATAGCCACGCGGGAGATCGAGCGCAACCGCGCCGGCCACTATCCCTCGCTCAACATGGTGGGCAATTTCGGCAAGAACTCGGCGAGCATCAGCACTATCGGCAACGTGAGTCTCGCCACGGACAGCATTAGCCGCACTCTCGGACTGCAGCTCGCGATCCCCCTGTATGCCGGCGGCGGCGTCAACTCGCTGGTGCGGCAGGCAATAGCGAACCAGGAAAGGGCGCGCCAGGACCTGGAGAATGCGCGCCGCAGCGCCGCGCTCGCGGTGCGCCAGGCCTACCTCGGCGTCACCAACGGCATGGCGCAGGTGCGGGCACTGGAACAGGCGCTTATTTCCAGCCAGAGCGCGCTCGACTCGAACAAGCTCGGCTACGAGGTGGGCGTGCGCATCAACATCGACGTACTGAACGCGCAGCAGCAGCTTTTCTCGACCATGCGCGACCTGTCAAAGGCGCGCTACGACACGCTCCTGAACGGGCTCAAGCTCAAGTCAGCGGCGGGCACGCTGACCGAACAAGACCTGGAGGCGGTGAACCGCCTGCT
>JADGRR010000213.1 GCA_017880745.1 Burkholderiales bacterium | reverse complement strand
ATCCTCGGCATCCTGCTGGTGATAGCGCTGTTCCTGTACCTCAAGTTCGCTTTCTTCATCATGGTGGCGCTGCTGGTGATCGGCGCCAACGTCACCGACAACTGGTCCGACACGCTGGGCATCTCAAAGCTCCCGCTGATCATCGCGCTGATCGCCATGGTCGGAATCTCGCTCATCAATTACGTGGTCAGCATCCTGCCCACCGGCCTTGAGGCGAAGCCCAGGGAAAAGAGCCCCGAAGGCGTCAAGGCGATGTTCTATGCGATCGAGAAGGACAATCTGGTCTACGCGCAGAAAGTCCTGTCGATGAACTTCGATCCGAACCTGCTCAGCGACAATGGCTATACGCCGCTGCAGTACGCGGCCATGCGCGGCAATGCGCAGATGGTCGAGCTGTTCCTCCGCAACGGCGCCAACGTCGGCATCCTCTCCAAGGACGGCGAGAGCGCGGTGGAGCTGGCGCTGAAAATGGGCCACACCCAGGCCGCGGAGGTGCTCAAGATCGCGCGCCAGGAAATGCTGGCCCAGGAAGAGGCGGCCAAGGCCGGGGCGAAATAAGGACGCGCTGGGGCACATCCCTGTTCTCAGGATGCAGAAGCGCTCCGCGAAACCAGCAGCAGCACATAGGGTATGAGCACCAGCGCCAAACAGGCGCCGAACGCAGTTGCATATCCGGCGGCCGCATAGCTTCCCGCCTGCACCGGCCACAGATTGATGATCAGGCCCGTGCCCCACTGCACCGCGAACGCGCTTAAAAAAACCAGGAGGTTGAGGGTGCTGGTGACTCGGCCGGACAGCTCCAGCGGAAATTCCTTGGAGACGATGGCATAGATCAGCGGCAGGACCTGGCCGGACAGCGTCAGCCCGAACAGCAACGGCAGCGTGCCTCGCGTCACCCCCAGCGCCAGCAGCGCCAGAATCGCCATATAGGCGCCGACGCCGCCCAGCAGGACCTTGACCATATCGACTCCATGTCGCGACAGCCGGTCGGCGACGCTGCCCCACAGCGTCGCCCCGACGATCATGCCCAGGGCAATCGCGAGCAGGTGGCTGCCGATCTGCTCCCGCCCGAGCCCTACTACGTCCTTTAACCAGGGGGCGATCCACAGGCCCTGCAGCGACATGAACACGCCCTGGCCCGCTATGGCGAGCAGCCCGAGCTTCCAGAAGTTCGCGTTGCGCAGAATCGGCGGCACGCTGCGCAGCGACTCGATCAGGGTCTGCGGCGCGCGTTGCGTGGCGCGCTCGGGCACGATCACGAAAATCGCGCCGCTGGCGACGAAGGTGAGTGCCGCGAGCAGCAGGAACACGCTGTGCCAGTCGGTAATGCGCAGCAGCTCTTCTGCCGGCTTGGACGCCGACAGCGCACCCAGTCCGCCGCAGGAAATAAGCCAGCCATTGAGCGTGGCCAGGCGATTCAGTGGGAACCACAGGGTGAATACCTTGATGCTGGACATGAGGCAGCCGGAGACGCCGAGCCCGATCAGGGCGCGCGCGACGATCAACCCGCCGAGGCTCTGGCTCAGTCCGAACAAGGCGGCGCCAGTCCCCGCGAGCATCAACAGACCGGCATTCACGCGCCGCGGACCGTAGCGATCGAGCAATATGCCCAGCGGCAGCTGGAACAAGGCGAACGTCAGGAAGTAGGAACTGGTCAGGAGACCGAGCTCGCTCGGACCCAGGCCGAACTCGCGCACCAGGTCGGGTGAGATGATGGCGTTGACGGTGCGATAGAGATAGGAAAGGTAGTAGCCGCCGGCGAAAGGCAGGAACACCTTCAGCAGCAGTGCGAACGGCGGCGGCGCTGGTTCTTCGCTTGACATCGGAACCGGCGATGATACGCGATCGAGCGTGCGCGGGCATCCTGATAAGATGATGCCCTCGAAACGCGGAGGACTCATGGCCCAACCAAAGTATCTAGGCTTCGATACGCTCAGCCTGCACGCCGGACAGTCGCCCGACCCGCACACCGGGGCGCGCGCGACGCCGATCTATTTCACCACCTCCTTCGTCTTCCGCGATTCGGATCACGCCGCGGCGCTGTTCAATATGGAGCGCGCCGGCCACGTGTATTCGCGCATCTCCAATCCGACCAACGCGGTGCTCGAGGAAAGAATGGCGGCGCTCGAAGGCGGGGTGGCGGCGATTGCCACCGCCAGCGGCCAGGCGGCACTGCACCTCGCGCTGGCCACCATCGCCGGCGCGGGCTCCCACATCGTCTCCTCCGGCGCGCTCTATGGCGGCTCGCACAACCTGCTGCACTACACGCTGCCGCGCTTCGGCGTCGAAACCACGTTCGTGCAGCCGCGCGACCTGGACGCCTGGCGAGCCGCGATCCGGCCGAATACCCGCGCGCTGTTCGCCGAGACCCTGGGCAATCCCGGGCTGGACGTGCTCGACGTTCCCGCGGTGGCGGCGATCGCGCACGAGCACGGGCTGCCGCTGATGGTCGATTCGACGTTCACCACGCCCTACCTGCTGAAACCGTTCGATCACGGCGCCGATCTACTGTTCCATTCCGCCACCAAGTTCTTAGGCGGGCACGGCGTCGCCATCGGTGGCGTCCTGGTCGACGGCGGCACCTTCGACTGGGTCGCTTCGGGCAAGTTTCCGGAGATCAGCGGCGAGTACGAGGGCTTCCACGGCATGAACTTCTCGGAGGAGTCCACCGTCGCCCCATTCGCGCTGCGCGCGCGGCGCGAGGGCCTGCGCGACTTTGGCGCCTGCATGAGCCCGGCCACCGCGTTCCAGATCCTGCAAGGTGTCGAGACCCTGCCGCTCCGGATGCAGCGCCACGTCGAGAACACGCGCAAGGTGGTCGAGTTCCTGGTGCGGCATCCGGCGGTCGAGTCCGTGTCCTATCCGGAACTGCCAGAGCATCCGGATTACGCTCTGGCGAAAAGGCTGCTGCCGAAGGGCTGCGGCGCGGTGTTCAGCTTCTCCGTCCGCGGCGACCGGGCCGCCGGCCGGCGCTTCGTCGAGGCGCTGAAAATATTTTCCCACCTCGCCAATGTCGGCGACGCCAAGTCGCTGGTGATCCATCCAGCGAGCACCACGCATTTCCGCATGGACGACGCCGCGCTCAAAGCAGCAGGCATCACCGAAGGCACGATGCGGCTCTCGATCGGACTCGAAGACGTGGACGATCTGATCGAGGACCTGGCCAACGGCCTGCGCGCATCGCAGAAGACCAAGGGCACCTAACGTCGTTAGGCGCGTGATATAGGGGAGCACGAGGGGAAACGCCCGAAGGTCTCGATCCCCCTTGAGCGGAAAGTCCCCCCGCGGGATATCCCCTCGTATTGTTAGGCAATTCAAATGGGGTGCACCACTATGGAACTCACAGTCAAGGGCAAGAAAGCCTACGCCTACACCGGCGGCAAGACCTTCGACCCGGCGCTTCCCACCGTGGTGTTCTCGCACGGCGCGCAGTGCGACCACAGCGTGTGGATCCTGCAGAGCCGCTACCTCGCGCACCACGGTTACGGGGTGCTCGCGCTCGACCTGCCCGGCCACGGGCGCTCCGAAGGCCCGGCCCTCGCGCGCATCGAGGAGTTGGCCGACTGGATCGCGGCGCTGCTCGACGCGGCCGGCGTCAAACAAGCGAGCCTGGTCGGCCACAGCATGGGTTCGCTGATCGCGCTCGAATGCGCCGCGCGCCACCCGGCGCGCATCGCCAAGCTCGCGCTGCTCGCCACCGCTTATCCGATGAAGGTGTCGGAGCAGTTGCTCGAGGCGACGAAAAACGACGAGCCGGCGGCGCAGGACATGGTCAACATTTGGTCGCACCTCGCCTACGCCCAGTATCCCAACAACCCGGGACCGGGCTTCTGGGTGATCGGCGAGAACCTGCGCCTGATGCAGCGGCAGAAACCCGGCGTGATGCACGTCGATTTTTCCGCCTGCAATGCCTACGGCGGCGGCGCCGAAGCCGCGGCCGCGGTTCAGTGCCCCGCGCTGTTCCTGATCGCGCGGCGCGACGTCATGACCGCGGCGCGCTCGGCGCAGGCCTTTGCTCAGGGCGTAAAAGGCGCGCGCATCGTCATGATCGAGGGCAGCGGGCACAACATGATGGGCGAGAAGCCGGACGAAGTGCTCGATGCGCTGGTGGCGTTCCTGAAGTAGTCGCGGCGGCAGACGCAACAGGATACTTCCCTGTATATGCTGCAATGTCTTAGGCTCACGTATCTGATTTGCTTCGCAGCGAAACACCTTGGCTACCCATGAAACTGATTCTTCACAAAGCACCACTGTTCATCACAATGCTCATGCTGCTGAGCCGCGTCACGGCCAGTGCCAATGAAACAGCACCGTCGACCACCGGAACCGAGCCCGGCGTGGTCGTCAAGGTGGAGAAGGCCATAGAGCGCGGCGCTAAGGCGACTGCAAGCGGCGTTGAGCGTGGCGCGAAGGCGGCTGGCCGCGGTATTGAACGTGGGGCGAAGGCTGCCGCCCGCGGCGTCGAGCGTGGCGCAAAGGCAACCGGCAACGCCGCACATACCGTAGCCAAAAAGGTAAGCGGTTCACCCACCCCATCGTCATCGCCCGGCAAGTAAGAAGCGTTCATCCATGCTGAGCAATTTCGCATCGACGCCTAAGCCATCATTCTTCAACACCGACCCCGATTTCTGATTTTCTAGCGTTTTCCGCCCGCCATCTGCGCGCTGTCGCGCAGCACGCGCAAGCGCAGCGTCGCGATCGGACCCAGCATCGCGCCCAGACCGAGCGCGGTCCAGGCCCAGCCCCAGGCGGCGTCTGTGCGCAGCCCCCCCTCTAAGTCGAGCACCAATCCGAACGCCCAGGGGGCAATCGCGCCGAAACCGAAACCCAACACCGAGCGCAAGGCCCATGCCGCGCCCAGGCAATGCGCAGGCACGAGCTCGGTCAGGGCGGTGGAATAGACCGAGGAGTCGCCGATCGCCGTCAGGTTGTAGACGATGGCCACTGCGATCACGATCCAGGCCGGCGCGGCGATCAGCCAGCCGAAGCTAAAGGAGCAAATGAGGCTGGCGAGCGACATCAACAGGATGACCGCGGTGCGCCCCCAGCGGTCGGACAACACACCGCCGCCTATGCTGCCCGCCATGCTGAGGAAATAAGTGAGCGCGGCAAACGCGATGCCGAGTCCGGCCATGCCGCTGCCGCCCTTGCCACCATGGGCGAGTACGACGCCGAGGTAGGTCGGCAGCCAGGCCCACATGCCGAGCAGCTCCCACGAGTGGAAGACGTAGGCCCAGACAGCGAGCATCGCCGGTTTATTGCGCCACACCTCGGCCAAAGCGCGCACGGGATTCGAGTAGCCTGACGCATGCACCACGTTGCGCGTGTCGCGCAGCACCCAGGCTGCGAGCAGGCTGGCGGCAAGCGGCCCGAGCGCGCACGCGACGAGCGCGGTGCGCCAGCCGGAGGTGACGACCAGCACGCTCGAGAGCCACAGCGACAAAGCATAGCCGAGCGATGCGGCCGCAAGGTAATAGCCCATCATGCGGCCGCGCCGCACTGCCGGAAAGCGCTCGGACACCAGGGTCAGGCCTGGCGTGTAGGACCCGCCCGAACATAGCCCAGCCAGTCCATGCAGCAGGAGCGCCGAAACGAAGCCGTCGGCGAACAGGGAGAAAGCCAGGCCGCTTGCGCAAGCCGCGATGCTGGCTGCAAGAAACGTGCGCTTGGCGCCGTATCGGTCGGCGAGAAAGCCGACCGCGAACAGCGACACCAGGTAGCCGGCATGCCAGGCCGACTGGATCAGTCCCGCCTGCGCCGAGGACAGACCCCAGTCGTGCTTGAGCAATCCCAGCGAAGCGGAATAGGCGACGAATATCAGCGCGAAACCGGTGCGCGCAAGGCACAGCGACGCGATCCAGCGCCCGTCGGTCACAATCTATTCTTTCAGGCGCAACAGCACCGGCTGGTGATCCGAAGCGTCGGTGTCCAAATTCACCGCCACGTCCTCGACGCGGCCGGCCAGATCTTCGGTGAGAAAAATGAAGTCGCAGGTATAAGCTTCCGGCC
>JADGRR010000212.1 GCA_017880745.1 Burkholderiales bacterium | reverse complement strand
GGTCCCAAGGGTATGGCTGTTCGCCATTTAAAGTGGTACGTGAGCTGGGTTTAAAACGTCGTGAGACAGTTTGGTCCCTATCTGCCGTGGGCGTTGGAAGTTTGAGGGGGGCTGCTCCTAGTACGAGAGGACCGGAGTGGACGTATCCCTGGTGTACCGGTTGTGACGCCAGTCGCATCGCCGGGTAGCTAAATACGGAAGAGATAACCGCTGAAAGCATCTAAGCGGGAAACTTGCCTCAAGATGAGACTTCCCGAGGGCTTGACCCTCCTAAAGGTTCGTCCAAGACTAGGACGTTGATAGGCTCGGTGTGGAAGGGCAGTAATGCCTTGAGCTAACGAGTACTAATTGACCGTGCGGCTTGATCCTATAACCTTAAGTGGCTGCGAACGCAGCTTCCAGGAATAGCGCATCGCGCTAAAATACAGTTACACACCCAAGCTTTACTTCACCCAGAATGCATCAGTAACGCTAAAAGGCTCAATGCCCCAAGCGCGACTGAACCAAAAGAATTCCTGACGAGCATAGCACGCTGGTCCCACCCCTTCCCATCCCGAACAGGGCCGTGAAACGGTGTTGCGCCGATGATAGTATGGATTACCCATGCGAAAGTAGGTCATCGTCAGGTCCCAAAAACAAAAAGCCCCGGCCTAAAAACCGGGGCTTTTTGCTTTTGGGAAAGGATTGCAGCGCCAGGCAGCGCGGCCCAGGCAGAATCGGAACTTCGGTGGCGGCAGCTTAGTGCAAACGCCGGCGCTGCGCCGGTGTCAGGCCGCGCGGGGCGGTAGTCGAGCCGGACTGGGCGCCGCCGGTCTTCTCCGCCCAATTGCGCTCGAACAACTGGTTCACCAGCACCGCGACTTCGCCGATTTCCGCTTCGGTGAAGTGGCGCGCCAGCATGCCGGACACGTCCTCTATCATGCGGCTCTTCTGGCGCTCGTGGATGGATTCGGGCGTGGGGCCGACGAAGACCATGCCGAATTCGTCCTGGCCGTCATCGTGGTAATAGCTGACCTCGATTTCCGCGGCCGACTCGGTATACGGGCAAAGCGCTTGCAGCGCCTCCTCGATCAATTCGCGGAAACCGCGGCCGACATCGCCGGTCCAGCAGATTTCCAGGGTCCCGCTCTTCGCGTCGAAGACCATGCCTGGTTCGTCTTCGTAGACGCTCCTAGCATCGACGAGATTGTCCTCGTCTATATAGCGCAGCCAGGGTCGCAGCGCGGCTTCCACCTGGGACAGGGGCGTCTCAGGCCGCAACGGGATGGTGCCATGTACGTGTACTTCGATGCGCATATTGGACTCCAAGTCCGTAATTATACGCCGCGGCAATGGGCGTCCGCCCCAATTTTCCGCCGAACTCCGGCAGCGCCACGCCCGCTCGGGCGGAATGCAGAACCGGGGCACTTGCACATGGGACGGCCTCAGCCGAGCCGGCTGCGCGCGATGATTTCTTCGCAGCGAGCGCCCCTGGGCAGCGTGCCAAAGGCATGCCCCCAGTCGCCGTCCACGCGCGAGTTCAAGAATGCGTCGGCGGCGGCGGGTGCGGCGTACTGCGCCATCAGGCCCGCCTGCAGCGCCAGCGCCGCCATTTCGGCGATGCGCCTCGCGCGCTGCTCGATGCCGTCCGTCTCGGACAATTGCGTCTCGATGGCGTCGACGAAGCGCGCGAGGCGCCGGTCGCCGCTCGCGCCCGCGCGCAGCTCGCGCAACAGCACCGCAACACTGTCGGGCTGCTTTTGCATCGAACGCAGCACGTCTAGGCAGGCGACGTTGCCGCTGCCTTCCCAGATGCTGTTCACCGGCGCCTCGCGGTAGAAGCGCGCCATCGGCGCTTCCTCGACGTAGCCGTTCCCGCCCAGGCATTCCATGGCCTCGAACATGAACGCGGGATTGCGCTTGGCGAGCCAGTACTTGGCCACCGGGGTGAGGATGCGTGCGAGCAGCCGTTCCTGCGGATCGTGGAGAGAGCGGTCCAGGGCGCGCGCCAGACGCAAGGCGAGGAGCGTTGCCGCCTCGGTTTCGAGAGCGAGATCGGCGAGCACGTTCTGCATCAGCGGCTGTTCCACCAGGCGTCTGCCGAACGCGCTGCGATGCTCGCAATGGTGCAGGGCCTGATTGAGCGCGCCGCGCATCATGCCGGCAGAGGCGACGACGATATCGAAACGCGTCAGGTGCGCCATCTCGATCAAGGTCGCGATACCGCGTCCTTCGGCGCCGATCCTGCGCGCCCAGGCGCCGTGGTACTCGATTTCGCTCGATGCATTGGAGCGGTTGCCGCACTTGTCCTTCAGGCGCTGGATATGAATGCCGTTGCGCGTGCCGTCGGCCAGCGAGCGCGGCGCGAAGAAGCAGGTCACGCCGGCGCCGGTGCGCGCAAGCGTAAGGAAACCGTCGCTCATCGGCGCCGAACAGAACCACTTGTGGCCCTCGAGTGCATAAGCGCCGTCGCCCAGCTCTGTGGCGACCGTCTGGTTGGTGCGCAGATCCGAGCCGCCCTGCTTTTCGGTCATGGCCATGCCTACGGTGGCGGCGCTTTTTTGCGACAAGTGCATCGGGCGCGGGTCATAGGCGTCGGCGAGCAGCTTCGGCTCCCACTCGGCGGCAAGCTGCGGATCATTACGCATCACCTGCACCGCGGCAAAGGCCATGGTGACCGGGCAGGAAGTTCCATTCTCGGTCTGGTTCCACAGATAATTGAGCGCCGCACGCGCGACAAACGCGCCGTCGCGCCGCGCCTTCCAGGCGAGGGAATGCAGCCCGGCACCGAAGGCGAGCGCCATCAGTTCGTGATACGCAGGATGATAATCGACGGCGTCGAGGCGCTCCCCGAAGCGATCATGGGTGCGCAGTTGCGGCAGGTGGCGGTTGGCCTGGTCGGCGAGCAGCTGCATGCGCTCGCTGCCCACCAGTTCGCCCAGCTTGTGTGCCCGATCCCCGACCCAGGCGCCGCCTTCGCGCGCCACCGCAGCGCGCAAGATGGCGTCTTGCTCCCAGGCGTTATACCCGGCGAGCAGCGGCGGCTGGTTGCTTGTTTGCTCTACAGGTGCAGCGGCACGATCGTTCATGGCAGGTCCTCCGAAAAACTCTATAAGGCCGTTTCAGAATTACCGAAACGCCGTCTGACTTAGGGGAGCATGAGGGGCCGAGGAAGGGCTGGGGCACTTCCTTTCCCACTTTTTTTTCCCTCATTTCGCAATCAGTTCTAAATGTCGTCGAATGCGCCGTGCCGGCCTTTGCCCGAGGCAAAGCGTGCGGCGCCCTGAATCGCTTCGGCCAATGTGCCCGCGCCATTCGCCCACTCCTGCTCCATCGCCGCGCGCACCGACAGGCCGTGCTGGCGGTAGGCCGAGCGCCGGTCGGCGCGCACCGCGCCTTGCGGGAAGCGCGCTATCTCCAGCGCCAGCGATTCGGCCGCCTGTCGCGCCTGGCCGCGTGGCACCACACGCTCGCACAAACCGATACGATACGCTTCTTCGGCGTCGATTTTGCGCCCGGTGAGGATGATGTCCATCGCGCGGCCCATGCCGACGATGCGCGGCAGGCGCACCGTGCCGCCGTCGATCAGCGGCACGCCCCAGCGGCGGCAGTAGACGCCGAAGAACGCGTCTTCCTCCATGATGCGCATGTCGCACCACAGGGCGAGCTCCATGCCACCGGCCACGGCTGCGCCGGCGACGGCGCCGATAACCGGCTTGGCCAATTCCAGGCGCGAAGGCCCCATGGGGCCGCGCGGCACCGGCGCCGCACCCTGCGGGAAATCCAGATCGAGTTCGCGGCGCGCGTCCTTGCCAGCGAGAGAGGCGCCGTACTTCAGGTCCCATCCGGCGCAGAACGTGCCGTGCGAGCCGAAGAACACCGCGACCTTCGCCTGCGGATCGCGGTTGAAAGCTTCGAACTCGGCGACCAGCGCATCGGCGGTCGCGGAATCGACCGCGTTGCGCACATCGGGCCGCTCCATGACGATGGTGGTGACCGGACCGCTTCTTTCTGTGTGCACCGACATGATTTGCCTTTCTTCAGTTGGCGTCGAACGCACGCAAGGCGCCCGTTAAACGAACGCGCTCAAAGCGCGTTGGGCCATATCTTCTTCCCATTCCTGCGCAAAGCGGGCTGCTTCGGCCTGCTTCTGGCGCGCGGAGCGGCAGCTGCGGATCAGCATACGCAGGGAGTGCAGCTTGCGGCTCCGCTTGGACCGTTGTTTGAAAGTCTACCGCCAAGAGGTTGGAAAAGCAGCCGCCGCGGCACAAAATGGTCTAAAATCGCGGCCTGTTTACAACCACTCCCCGTGAAATCAATGGCAACCAGAAAGAGCAAGCCGCGCCGTCGTTTCGTCGTGCGCAGTTCCGGCATCCACGGCAAGGGCGTATTCGCCACCACCCGCATCCCGGCCGGCACCCGTCTGATCGAGTATACGGGCGAGCGCCTGACCGAGGCCCAGGTGGACAAGCGCTACGCGAAAGACGACAACCCGCATACGTTCCTGTTTGCACTCGACCACGGCATGGTCATTGACGCCACCACCGGCGGCAATAGCTCGCGCTGGATCAACCACGGCTGCGCGCCCAACTGCGAGGCGGTGGATGACGAGGACCGCATCTACATCGAAACGCTGCGCGCAATCCGCCCGGGCGAGGAGCTCTGCTACGACTACCGCATTGAACTCGAGGAAAAGCACACGCCGGAAATGAAGCGCCTATACCAGTGCCGCTGTGGCGCGCGCCAGTGCAGGGGCACCATCCTTCACGCCAAGAAGAAAAAGTAAAGAATGGCATCGCGGGGCCGACCGGACGCCACCTTCGTGGAGCGCGTTCTGAGGCCGGCGCTTGCGTTGCGCGCCGGCGCCATCCCCCGTGTGGGCAGTCGTTGTATGCTGTAGCCCTCAATTGGGGAGACAACATGCAGCAACTGAATCAACTCAGCGCCAGCGAAGCAGCCCGGCGCCTTGCGGCGCGTGAAATCACGGCCGAGCAGCTGGCGCGCGCCTGTCTCGCGCGCATCGAAGAGCGCGAAGCCACGGTGGGGGCCTGGATACATATCGATCCCGATGCTGTGCTCGCACAGGCGCGCCAACTCGACGCCGGCCCGGTGCGGGGCCCGTTGCACGGCTTGCCCCTCGGCGTGAAGGATCTGATCGATACGGCAGACATGCCGACCGCATACGGTTCCCCCGTGTACGCCGGTCATCGGCCCCGCGCCGACGCGGCCTGTGTTGCGCTTGCACGCGCCGCGGGCGCGCTGGTGCTGGGCAAGACCGTCACCACCGAATTCGCCTGGTTCTATCCGGGCAAGACCGCAAATCCGCACAATGCGTCGCACACACCCGGCGGCTCTTCCAGCGGCTCGGCCGCGGCGGTGGCCGATTGCATGGTGCCGCTCGCTTACGGCACGCAGACGGCCGGCTCCGTGATCCGCCCGGCCAGCTATTGCGGCATCGTCGGCTATAAGCCGACGCATGGCACGCTGCCGCGCGCCGGAATCAAGCCGCTTTCCGACAGTCTCGATACCCTGGGGACGCTCACGCGCACGGTCGCCGACGCGGCCTTGTTCGTTTCTGCGGTGTGCGGACGCGACCTGGTGCCCAAGCCATTGAAGCAGCCGCCGCGCATCGGTCTGTGCCGCACGCACGAGTGGAATGCGGCCCGGCCGGAGACGGTGGCCGCGATCGAGAATGCGGCCACGACGCTTGCGCGCGCCGGCGCCAAGCTGACGGAAATCACCCTGCCGCAGATCTTCGCCAGAGTCACACAAGCCCAGATCGACATCATGAATTACGAAATCTACGCCGCGCTCGCCTGTGAGCGCTTGCAGCATTACGCGGGGCTCAGCGACAAGCTGAAACAGTTGCTCGATAGTGCGCGGCAATGCGATGCGGCACACTATGACGCAGCGCAAGCGCTGGTTGCTTACGCTTTCAACCAGCTGCAATTGAAGCGGGTAATCGCAACAACCGATTATGATAATCGCGCCTCAATCGGTGTGATGAGGAAGCTGGGGATGCAGGTAGAGAG
>JADGRR010000211.1 GCA_017880745.1 Burkholderiales bacterium | reverse complement strand
GGGTCTCTTGATGGCCGAAACCGGCCGGTTGTGCCTCCCCGACCAGAGTTCGAACCTGGGATCTGCGGATTAACAGTTCGCGTCTTGCAGCCTGAGTTAAACGTTCATTTCGCAATGAGGGAACACGTACGCTCACGCTCGCCGGTATTAGAGGCCATTTCGGTAATTCTGAAATGGCCTCTGAGCTCTCACTCCACGCTGACGCCCTGCCCCGCGACCATTTGCCCGATGCGGCACGCCGCATCGAAACCGTGCTTTCTGAATTCGGCCAACACCTGCGCCTCCGTATCGGCCGAACAGGCGATGAGCAGGCCGCCGCTGGTCTGCGGATCGGTGATGAGCGCGCGCTGCCGATCGGGCGCGCCGGCGCGCAGACGAATCTCGCTGCCAAAGCCGCTCCAATTGCGATCGGTCGCGCCCGTCTTGGTGCCTTCCCTGGCCCATGCCAGCGCCTCATCGATGATGGGCAATTGATCAAAACGCACGCGCGCGCCGAGCTTGGAGCCGCGGCAGATTTCCAGCAAGTGTCCGGCGAGGCCGAAACCGGTGACGTCGGTCATCGCGTGCACCCCTGGCAGCGCCCCGAGGGCGGTGCCAGGGGTATTGAGCTTGGTGGTGGCGGCGATCATCTGCGCGTAGCCGGCAGCCGAGAGCGTGCCCTTTTTCAGCGCCGCCGACAGGATGCCCACGCCCAGGGGCTTGCCCAGGATCAGCACATCGCCCTCCATCGCGCGGTCGTTGCGCTTGACCCGGTCCGGATGCACCAGGCCCAGGCCCACGAGGCCGTAGATCGGTTCGAGCACGTCGATGGAATGCCCGCCGGCAATCGGTATTCCGGCTTCGGCGCACACCGATTCGCCGCCGGCGAGGATCTTCTGGATTACTTCAACCGGCAGTTTGTCGAGCGGCATGCCGACGATCGCCAGCGCCATGATCGGGTAGCCGCCCATGGCGTAGATGTCCGACAGCGCGTTGGTTGCGGCGATGCGACCGAAGTCGTACGGATCATCGACGATGGGCGTAAAAAAATCCGTGGTCGCGACCAGCGCCTGGCTGTCGTTCAGGCGATACACCGCGGCGTCGTCGCTCGACTCCGTGCCCACCAGCAGGTCCTTCGGCAGGGCGCGCAGCGGCGTGGCCGCCAGCAGTTCGGTGAGTATTCCGGGCGCGATCTTGCAGCCGCAGCCGCCGCCATGGGAGAACTGGGTGAGGCGAAATGGGACAGTGGCAGGTGCATTCATGGCGACGAGACTCCGTTGGATTGCGGTGTTTGCGTGTAAACTTGGGCCTGATGCTCAAGCAGCCGCACGCGGATTTGATGCGGCCCATTCGGAAAATCCGTGAAATTTCCAAACGTCGTAACCGTAGCACAGCTGGCGGAGTTTGACGAGGTCATCGACGTGCGCTCGCCGTCCGAATTCGCCGAGGACCACGTGCCCGGCGCGATCAACTGCCCGGTGCTCGACGACGCCGAGCGCGCCGCGATCGGCACCATGTACAAGCAGGTGTCCCCTTTCGACGCGAAGAAGCGCGGCGCGGCACTGGTGGCGAAAAACATCGCCCGCCACATCGAGGGAACATTCGCCGCGCACGGCAGGGGCTGGCGCCCGCTGGTGTACTGCTGGCGCGGCGGCAAGAGAAGTGGCGCCATGGCCCATATCCTCTCCGAAATCGGCTGGCACGCGGCACAACTCGACGGCGGCTATCGCGCCTACCGCCGCGAGATCCTAGCGCAATTGATCGAACTGCCGCAGAAGTTCCGCTATCGCGTGATCTGCGGCGCGACCGGCAGCGCCAAGAGCCGCCTGCTGCAGGCATTGGCCTTGACCGGCGCGCAGGTGCTGGACCTGGAGGACTTGGCCAGCCATCGCGGTTCGGTGCTCGGAAATCTGCCCGAAACGGCGCAACCGGCGCAGAAGATGTTCGACAGCCTGGTGTGGCACGCCCTGCGCAAGTTCGATCCGGACAAAACCGTGTACGTGGAGGCGGAAAGCAAGAAAATCGGCCAGCTGCAGGTGCCCGATGCGCTGCTCGCGCGCATGCGCGCAAGCTCCTGCGTGCTGATCGAGGCGCCGCTGGCCGAGCGCGTCGCCTTTCTGATGCAGGAATACGGCCATTTTCTCGGCGACCCGCAGGACCTGAAAGCGAAGCTCGATTGCCTCGCCGGCCTGCACAGCAAGGACACCCTCGCGCGCTGGATGAGCCAGGTCGAGCACCATCAATGGGACGAACTCGTCGCCGACCTGCTCGCCAATCACTACGACCCCGCCTACCGCCGCGCCACGCTCAAAAATTTCGAGCACCTGGCCGAAGCGCAGGTGCTGCGGCCGGCAACGCTGGATTCCGCGGCGCTCGAGCAGATGGCGGCGCAATTGATCGCCGACGCGCAAACATGAATACCCTGGAATTGAAATCCCGGCTGCTGCAGCTGTTCCCGGTGTTCCAGCAGTTGCCCGGCGCGGCGGTGGACGAGATCGTGCGCGCCGCTGCTCCGAGGCAGGCAGCGGCAGGCACCATCCTGTTCGAGGCGGCCAGTCCCTGCACCGGTTTCCCCATGCTGCTCGAAGGCAGCGTGCGCGTGGTCAAGACCGCACCCAACGGCCGTGAAGTCCAGCTCTACCGCGTCACGCCGGGGGACAGCTGCCTGCTCTCCAGCAGTTGCCTCCTCGGCGGCAGCGCATACTCGGCGACCGGCATCGCCGAGACCGCGGTGACGCTGCTCGCCCTGCCGCCGGCGCTGTTCCATCGGCTGCTGGCCGAGCACAAGCCGTTCCGCGACTACGTGTTCGGCCTGTTCTCGGAGCGCCTGGCCGACCTGATGGCCCTGGTCGAGGCGGTCACCTTCCACAAGCTGGATCAGCGTCTCGCCGCGCTGCTGCTGGGCAAGGGCGAACTGGTGCGCGCCACCCACCAGAGCCTGGCCGATGAACTGGGCAGCGTGCGCGAGATGGTGAGCCGGCTGCTCAGCAATTTCCAGGACCGCGGCTGGGTCGAACTCGGCCGCGAGCAGATCCGGATCAACGACGCGGCGGCGCTGCGGCGTTTAGCCCAACCCTAGGTACATACCGCATCGGAAATGCTGTCGCATACCGCCGGTGGACTGCGCGGGGTTTTATCAAAGATCGCCGATTGCGTGCGGATGCGCTTTTCATCCGCGCGCAATCGACGATCCGTCGCGGACGGGACGCCGTCCGCGCAAGTTCCATCGCGGCAGTTCGATGTATTCCGGCAAGTCTGCCAATGTCGCTGCACGGTCATTGCGCGCTCTGCGCGCCAACCGTGTTTTTGGTACGGATAAAAGCGATCCGTACCAAAAACACGGTTATGGATAAAAACAAGGACGGCACGGGGGTCTTATACAAGATCGCCGATTGCGCAAGGAGCGATCGGCCCGAGCGCGAGTCCCTACAATCCGCTCAACACCTTGATGTGCGCGACCACGCTACGCGCCAGCGCCGACAGGTTGTAGCCGCCCTCCAGCACCGACACGATGCGTCCTTCGGCGTATTTGTCCGCAACCGCCTTGATCTCCTGTGTGACCCAGGCGTAATCCGCGTCCACCAGCCGCAGCATCGCCATGTCGTCCTCGACATGGCCATCGAAACCGGCGGAGAAAAACACCATCTGCGGTCGAAATGCTTCCAGCGCCGGCAGCCACCGCAGCGTCACCGCCTCCCGGAACAGTTGGCTGCCGGCGCCGGCCGGCAACGGCACGTTGACCATGTTCGGCGTCGGATCCTCGGTGCCGCTGTAGGGATAGAAGGGATGCTGGAACGTGCTCACCATCAGCACGCGGGCATCGTCGCGGAATATGTCTTCGGTGCCGTTGCCGTGGTGCACGTCGAAATCGACGATGGCGACACGCTCGAGCCCATGCTGCTCGAGCGCATGTCTGGCGGCGATCGCGACATTGTTGAACAGGCAGAAACCCATGGCGCGGTTGCGCGTCGCATGGTGCCCCGGCGGGCGCACGCTGCAAAAGGCGTTCTCCGCCTGCCGGTTCAGCACCAGGTCGACGGCGAGCACCGCAGCGCCGGCCGCGTGCAGCGCGGCGTCCCAGGTATGCGGATTCATGGCGGTGTCCGGGTCCAGATGGACCGTGCCGCTTACCGGCGCGCTGCTGCGGATATGGCTGATGTATTCCATCGGATGCACCCGCGCCAGGCTGCTCACCTTGGCCGCCGGCGCCAGGTGATGCGTCAGGTGCTGCCCGATGCCGGAGGCGATCAACTGGTCGTCGATCGCGCCCAGCCGTTCCGGACATTCCGGATGATAGGCGCCCATGTCGTGCTTGCGGCAGTGCGGGTGGGTGATAAAAGCGGTGGCCATGTACCGTCTTGCAGGGAGTGGATTGGATGAATATTAGCCGAAATCCACGTAAGATGACGTATACATTGTGAAAAACTGCCATAACCCGGGGAAGGGATGCGCCGCCACAGGTGGAGTGCACCCGCCCGGCAATGCCGGACAGGCTACGGAGAACCCGCTTGTTGCTACACGCTGAAACAAAATTCGCCGTACGCGACACGTCGATCCATCGCGTTATCGCCAACGCAGGCACGATCATCCTCGGCAAGGAGCGGCAAATCCGCCTGGCCGTGGCCTGCCTGCTGGCGCGCGGCCACCTCTTGATCGAGGATCTGCCCGGCGTGGGCAAGACCACGCTTGCGCACACTCTGGCAAAACTTCTGGGCCTCAACTATCAGCGCATCTCGTTCACCAGCGACCTCCTGCCCGCGGACATTATCGGCGTATCAGTATTCGATCGCGACCGGGGCGCATTCAAGTTCCATCCCGGGCCGATATTCTCGCAGTTGATCCTGGCCGACGAGGTGAACCGCGCCACGCCCAAGACGCAGAGCGCGCTGCTCGAAGCCATGGAAGAGCACCAGGTCACGGCAGAGGGCGAGACCCGTCCCCTGCCCGAGCCGTTTTTCGTCGTCGCCACGCAAAACCCCTCGCACCAGGTCGGCACCTTCCCGTTGCCGGAATCACAGCTCGACCGCTTCCTCATGCGCCTCGATCTCGGCTATCCCGATCGCGATGCCGAGCGCGCCCTGCTGCAGGGCGCCGACCGGCGCAGCCTGGTGGCCACGCTCGAGCCCTGTCTCGCGCCCGGCGAGTTGATCGAACTGCAGGCCAACGCCGGTCAGATTCACGCGGCAGCGGCTTTGCTCGATTACATTCAGGCCATCGTCGAACACACGCGGCGCGCGCCCGAGTTCGCAAACGGCTTGTCGCCGCGCGCCGCGCTCGGCATACTGCACGCGGCCAGGGCCTGGGCCATGCTCGAGGGCCGGGACAAGGTGCTGCCCGAGGATGTGCAGGCGATCCTGCCCGGCGTGGCCGGTCACCGCCTCGCGCCGGCGCACGAAGGCGCGCGCAAGCGCGCCGCCGAGGTCACTGCCGCGCTGATCGAGGCAGTGCCGATTCCGTGACAGCCGCGAAGCACGCGAAGACCGCAACGGAAAGCAATTCTTGAACCTCGCGGGTCAGCACATTCCTTGCGTTTCCTTCGTGTCCGTTGCGGCGAAATTCCAGATCCAAAGCGGGCGAGATGTTTGAAAAGATCCTGAGCCGCTCCGAACTCTACAACGCGTTCTTCGGTCCGCCGCGGCCCGAGCCGGGCACCATCTTCCTGCTGCAAAAGCGTGTCTACATACTGCCGACGCGCCCCGGCCTCGCCTTTGCCCTGGCGCTGGTCGTGATGTTGATCGGCTCGATCAACTACAACCTTTCCCTCGGTTACATCCTCACCTTCCTGCTCGCGAGCATGGCGCTGGTGGCCATCCTGCATACGTTCCGCAACCTGGTGCATTTGCATATCACCCCGGGCCGCGTCGAGCCGGTGTTTGCGGGCGAAATCGCCTGGTTCGAGCTGTTCGTCGAAAACCGCTCCGGCTATGACCGCTGTTCGATTTCGCTGTGGCGCCAGGGCAAAGCGACGCAGTGCGACGTTGCATCCGGGCGCGGCACCACGGTGAGCGTCCCGGTCGCGGCCGAACAGCGCGGC
>JADGRR010000210.1 GCA_017880745.1 Burkholderiales bacterium | reverse complement strand
TGGATAACCCCAAGGACGCTCTGAGGGTTTTAATCAAGATCGCCGATTGCGTGCGGACAGGCTTACCGTCCGTACGCAATCGGCGATCCGCGCGGACGGTTTCTCGTCCGCGCAACGTCGCAACTCGCCAACAACAGGGGCTATTTCCCCTGGAATTTCGGCTTGCGCTTCTCCATGAAGGCCCTGCGGCCTTCGCGGTAGTCCTCGCTGTTGAAACAGGCTTCGAGCATGCGTGCGAGCTGCGCCATGTCACGCGCGGCCGGGTCCATCCCGGTCTGGCGGATCGCGAACTTGGCCGCGGCCATGGTGAGCGGCGCGTTTTCCACCAGCAACTCGCAGTACGCCGCCGCTTCGCGGTCCAGATCGGCGACCGGCACGACGCGGTTGAGGAAACCCATGGCGAGCGCATCCGCCGCGCCGAATTTGCGCGCCGAAAAGAAAATATCCGAGGTATTCGCCGCGCCCAGGAGCTGCACGAAGCGGCTGATGCCGGTGAAGTTGTAGCCCAGCCCCAGGCGCGCCGCGGGCATGCGGAACACCGCGTCCTCGGCGGCGATGCGCACATCGCACGCGGCAGCAAGCCCCAGTCCGCCGCCCATGCAGATGCCGCGGATCTTCGCGACCACCGGTTTGCTGCAATTCCCCGGGGCTTCGTAGGCAGCGACGACCGCGCGGTTGTAGATCTCCTGCGCGTCGGCGCTGCCGCGCGCTTTCTCGAACTGCGAAATGTCGGCGCCGGAAATGAATGCCTTGTCGCCGTCGCCGGTGATCACTATCAAGCGCACTTCGGCATCGGCGTCGAATGCGGCGATCGCCTTGGGCAGCGCCATCCACATGTCGTGCGAGACTGCATTGAACTTGGCGGGGTTGGAAAAAATCACCCAGCCGACGGCGTTTTCCTTGCGTGTGATGAGTTCAGCCATGACGCTCCTTAACCTGTTACAAAACGAGGGGACACGTCCCCTCGTGCTCCCCTAAGTCAGGCGCCTAACGTAATTGTTAGGCGCCCTTCTTAGATAACGTTGTTCTTACGCAACGCGGCGATATCCGCGGCGCTGTAGCCCACCTCGGTGAGCACCTCGTCGGTGTGCTGGCCGATCTCGGGGGTGGCGCTCGCCATCGTAGCCGGCGTGCGCGACAGCCCGACCGCCTGGTTGACCACTCGAATTTCGCCCAATAGCGGATGCTTTACCTTCGCCGCCGCGTGCAGATGCTGCACCTGTGGATCGGCGAACACCTGATCCATGCTGTAGATCGGCCCGCAGGGCACGCCCGCCGCGTTGAGAATCGAAATCCACTCGTCGCTCTTTTTCACGCGCAACGCCGCGTTCAATTCGTCGTTGAGCGCCTTGCGGTTCTTGGCGCGATTGGCTGCGCCCTCGAATTCCGCGCGCGACAGCAGTTCCGGGCGCCCGATGGCCGGGCACAGGCGTTTCCACATGCCCTCCCCCGAGGCGGCGACGTTGATGTAGCCGTCGGCAGTGGTGTACGCCGACGTCGGCATGCTGGTCGGATGGTCGTTACCGACCTGCGGCGGCACTTCGCCGCCCATCAGGTAGCGCGCCGCCTGGAAATCGAGCAGCGCGATGCCGGACATCAACAGCGAAGACTGCACCCACTGCCCCTGGCCGGACGCCTCGCGCTCCAGCAGCGCAGTCAGAATGCCGAGCGCAGCATAAAGGCCGGCGCTGACGTCCGCGATCGCCGCGCCGGTGCGCATCGGGCCCTCACCCGGCCGGCCGGTGACCGACATCAGGCCGCTCATGCCTTGGGCGATCTGGTCGAATCCCGGTCGTTCGAGGTATGGGCCGTCCTGGCCGAAACCGGAGATGCTGGCGAGGATAATGCGCGGATTGATCGCCTTGAGCGATTCATAATCGATGCCGAGGCGGAATTTCACGTCGGGACGATAGTTCTCGACCACCACGTCCGCCTTCTGCGCCAGGCGGGTGAAGACTTCGCGCCCCTCGGGCAGCTTGAGGTTCAACGTCATCGCGCGCTTGTTGCGGTGCAGATTCTGAAAATCCGGGCCGTTGCGCGGACCGCCCATGCCTTCGTTCGCGTCCACTCCGGGCGGCGATTCGATCTTGATCACGTCCGCGCCGAAATCGGCAAGCTGTTTGACGCAGGTCGGCCCGGCGCGCACGCGCGACAGGTCGAGGACGCGAAAGCGCGAGAGCGCGGTTGAAGCGGGAATATGGGGCATGTGGGGTCTGGGTGGGTTTCAGGGGAGGCGGTGCGACCCGGATTATCGCGTTGCCGCCAGCGCACCGCAAGCCTTTCCGCCCGCCATGCGGCAACCGGCTTGCCTGCTCCGGCTCAGGCGATCCATTCGCTCACCGGCGCCCTCGCCTCCTCGAGCGGCTGGCACAGCACATCCACCAGCACCGGTTCGTTCGCCTCGACCGCCAGCTCGAGCGTCGCACGCAGCTTCTCCGGGTCGTCCACGGTGTAGCTCTTGACGCCGAAGGCGCGCGCCACCGCGGCGTGGTCGGTGCGCGAGAAATCGACCGAGAAATAGCGCGCGCCGAAGCCCGATTTCTGGCCGGCCTTGATCCAGCCGAAGCTCGAATTGGAAATCACCACCATGGCTAGCGGAATTTTCAGCCGGCAGATGGTCTCCAGCTCGCCCACGGTGAAACCGAAACTGCCGTCGCCCATGACCGAAACGATTTTCGCGCCCGGACGCCCGAAATAGGCGCCGACTGCTGCGGCCATCGAGTAGCCCAGCGCGCCATGCGCGCGGTTGCTGATGAAGTGCCGCCCGGTAAGTTCGTTCTCGTAATACGCGGAAAAATACGGGCAGGGCGTGCCCGGGTCGGCTACCAGGACGGCATCGTGTGGCAGCACGCGATTGAGTTCGGCTACCACGCGCTCCGGCCGGATCGGGCGTTCGTTCGCTTCGGCGAGCAGGCGAAACGCGGAAAACTTCTCCTGTTTCGCCGCCGCCACCGCCTCCCGGCCCCAGCCGCGCGCTGCCGCGACATTCAGTTCGTCACGCAAAGCCGCGAGCGTCAGCTTCGCGTCGCCCACCAAGCCGACCGCCACCGGGTAATTGGTGCCGATCACGGCGGCATCGATGTCGAGCTGGATCACCGCGACTTTGCCCGGCGCGGGATAGCGCCAGCGTTCGGTGGTGACCGAGCCGGCGCGGCAGCTGACGAACACGATCAGATCGGCGGCCTGCACCAGCGCGCGCGTGGGCAGCGTGCCGCCGTTGGAGCCCACCACGCCCAGGGCGAGCGCATGCGCATCGCCGATGCTGCCCTGCCCGCTGACGGTGGTCGCGACCGGCGCGCCGAGCCGCTCGGCGCAGGCGATGAGCTCCGCCTCCGCGCCCGAGATCACCACGCCGCCGCCGACAATGAACAGCGGCCGCTCGGCTGCAAGCAGCAATCTGGCCGCTTCGGCGACCGCGGCCGGATCGGCGCAATCGCGGCGCGAAGGATATCGATTCAGGCTGGCGTCGCCCCAGATATCGGCTTCCTCGACCATTTGCTTTTGCACGTCATAGGGAAGGCCGATGTGGACCGCGCCCGGCCTGCCCGTGGTCATCTGCTTGAATGCGTTGCGCAGCACGCGCGGGATATCGGCGCCGGAATCGAGCACCGTGTTCCATTTGGTCAGGGGCCGGAACAAGGCCTGTTGGTCGAGCTCGGTGAGCGCGTACCTGCCGCGTGCCGACACCGAAATGTCGGAGGTGAAGCACAGCACCGGAATCGAGGACTCGTTCGCTTCGACAATGCCGGGGAGGATGTAGGTCGCGCCGCCGCCGCTTGGTCCTTCGCACACGCCGACACGGCCGGACACGCGCGCATAGCCGTCGGCCATATACGCGGCGGAGCGCTCGTCCCGCGTGAGCACGTGCTGCATCCCGTGCTCCAGCCGGTACATCGCGTCGTAGAAAGGCAGCGAAGTGTCGCCGCACAGGCCGAAGATGTGCTTTACGCCATGCAGTTGCAGCATGCGCACGAAGGCTTCGCCGCCGGTGATCTGGGTCATACCGAGATCTTATGTTCTATTCGAAGTGGATCTTCGCGTCTTTCACGAATTCCGCCCACTTGTCATATGCCAGTTCATTGGCACGGCGGCGCGGCCCGGGTTCAGCGCGCGAGCGACGCCTGATCGGCCTTGCACACGCCCGGCGGGCACGGAAAACGGTAATAACGCCGGTTGAGATACAGCGCCACGCCGTCGATTTCATCCGCGCTCCAGCTGCCGCCGACCTCGGTGCTCCAGCGCAGCACTTGCGCGCGCAGGCCGTCGAACGACTTTGCCTTGCGCGCGCTGCGCTGGTGCACGCTGCTCGCATGGCAGGCGCTGCAGCGCGTTTCGTACAGAATCTTGCCGCGCTCCGCGTCGGCGGCCGCCTGCGCCCCGGACAACCCTGCAAGGCTCAGGGCCAGTAATGCAATCACCGCTTTCAGCATGGAAACCCCCGCACCGAGTATCGTCTTTTTGGCAAAATAGCGGCGCGCCGGCGAGGCGGCTAGCCCAATCCGAGCACTGCCCTGATGCCCGTGAGCAGAACATCGCGATCGAACGGCTTGGTGATGTAGCCGTCGGCCCCCCCTGCCAACCCGCGCATTACGTCCTCGCGCTGTGCCTGGCCGGTGAGCATGATTACCGGGATCGATTTCAGCTGCGGATGCCGGCGCATTCGCGCCAGAACGTCGAAGCCGTTGGTGTCCGGCAGCCCGACGTCGAGCAACGCCAGGTCGGGTAAAGGCACTGTGCTCAGCGCCTCCAGGATCTCGTTGCGGTTGGCTGCCACCCGCGGCAGGAATTTTTCCATGGTCAGCAGAAATTTGAGCGCGCGCTGCAACTCCGGGTCGTCCTCGACCACCAGGACCGAATAGCCCGATCCGCTCGCCGGCGGGATCTTCCTCGCCGACTTGCGCGCGATGCTCACGTAATAGCCGTTGAGCTTCAGCGCCGCTGTGCCGCTCTCCGCTTCGCTGCGCGCGCGCTCGGCGGCTGCTGCAGACGGTTCAGCCGCCGGCTGGTCGCTGAAGAAATAGCTGAAATCGAGATTCAGCTCCTGCTCCGGCGTGGCCTGCTTGATGTAGCCGCCCTGCGCCAGCAATTGCGCGGTTTGCCGGATTTCCCCGGCCGAGAGCGCCTTGGTACGCTGCGTAATCCCGGCAATGCTCGACTTGCCGTCGAGCAGCACCAGCAGTTCGAGCGCCGCGTGCGAGAGTTCGGTCGATCCGCTCTTTAGCTCCTCGTCGCCCTTGTCGGTGACGGCGTAGACATCGAGGTCACGGATCTGTATGCGTTCTTCCATGCTCATACGCCCACCTCTCCCGGAGAGTGCGAAAACCCGCCACCAACGCAATGCTGCAACACCATCCTATTTGAACATTTACCGCACAGCCTGCCAAGCTCTTTTGATCTGCGTCAATCCCGGTCGAGTCAGTCATGCGAGACTGGCACAGGAGATGCCTTGATCATCGGTAAAAAATTCGCTGTTCGGTTGGTGCTCGCGGCGATCCTGGCGGCCGCGGCAGTGATGCTGCTGTTGCAGGCGCAGGGGCGGCGCGCGCTGCCCGAAGGCCTGATCCAGGCGAACGGCAGAATCGAAGGCGATACCATTATCGTCGCCAGCAAAATGGCCGGGCGCATCGTCGACTTGTCCGCGCGCGAAGGCGATAGCGTACAGTCGAACCAGGTGCTGGTGCGCATCGACGACGCCATTTTGCGCGCGCGCCTGGCGCAGGCGCAAGCCGACATCGAGGCTGCGCGGGCGCGCGTCGGCGCGGCGCGGGCCGCGCTCGCGCTGCTGCGGCGCGAGGTGCCGCACGCGATCGCGGCGAGCGAGGCCGGCGTGGTCTCGGTCCAGACCGAACTCGCGCGCGCCGAGGCGGCGCGGGAGCAGGATGCGCGCGACCTCGGCCGCGCGAAGAAACTGGAGACGGATAAATTCGTCGGACCGCAGTTCGTCGAACGCGCCGACCTCGCGCTCAGAACGCACCAGCAGGAGCGAGACGCGGCGCTGGCCGGCCTGGAACGGGCG
>JADGRR010000209.1 GCA_017880745.1 Burkholderiales bacterium | reverse complement strand
CGCCAAGGCCGGTCGCGGCGATTCCGGAAGACGCTTCCCGGTGCTTTGGGACCTGGTCGGATTTACCGGCTCGGGGCTGGCGCATACGGGCTGGAAGCCCTTCGGCGACAACGTGCCCGAGCGCGCCGCGCGGCTCATCCACGAGCAGAAGATGGGCCCGGCGATTATCGTCTTCCCGGACTGCTTCACCGCGCTGGGCGGCAACCAGTACGTCAATTCCTCGGCGATCGGCGACTACGCCGACTACCTGACGCAAGAGCTGATTCCCTTCGTGGACCGCGAGTTTCGCACGCTGGACCGCCGCGAACACCGTGGCTGCTTCGGCAAGTCCTCGGGCGGCTACGGCTCGATGATCCACGGCATGAAATACGCGAAGCACTGGGGCGCGATCGCCGATCATTCGGGCGACGCGTACTTCGATTTCGTCTACTGGCACGACTGGCCCAATACTTTGAATACGCTCGCCAAGCACCGCGCGGCCAGGCGCAAACCGGGCCCGGTGGACATTCGACGCGAATCGCGCTACCGCGGCGCGGCGGCCGGATTCGACGATGGGCGCATCAAGCGCTTTCTCGACCATGTCTGGAAGAAGGAGAAGCTCTCCACGGCCGAAGGCCACTGCATCATGAACATCTGCATGGCCGCCACCTATGATCCGGACCCGAAGGCGCCGCTCGGATTCCGCGTCCCGTTCAATCTGGAAACCGGCGAGGCCATGCCCGAGCGCTGGAAGAACTGGCGCCGCCACGACCCGGTCCACCTGGTGGAGAAATACCGCTCCAATCTCAAGTCGCTGCGGGGTATCTACATCGACTGCGGCTGGCGCGACCAGTACCACATCCACTATGGCAGCCGGATGCTCTCCAAGCGCCTCGCGGAAGCCGGCATCCGCCACACCTACGAGGAATTCGACGACGACCACTCCGACGTCGACTACCGCATGGATACGAGCCTGCCGTTTCTTTACCGCGCGCTGAAGCCCTAGCCGACGCCGTCGTGCGCTGCCATGCGCGATGAATCGGAACGAATAGGTGCTGCTATTAATTCAGCTCGCGTGGATGCTGGCTTCGGACAGGCTCTTTTATAATTCAGACCTACGCTGCAATCCGGGAGCGAAGCGCGGTCAATGGCAGTTTCTGCCGCCTGCATCAGCGACGTACTCAACCACAGGGCGCCAGTTCTGTTGCAGCCGGTTATCTCGCTCGGCAACGATGTAGTAGCGCTTGCACGGTTCGACGTTCAGGCTAAGTTCGCGCTCTTGCGGAATCGTCAATCCGGCCACAGGAGCGGTGACGAGCCGAATGACGTGCGGTCCAGGCTCGATCGGTACCTGTCCGTAACCGTAACGCCGTATGGTCGACTGACCGTCGACGGCCGTGATATTGGTGGGGAAGGTGCGAATATTCGCCCGATAATAGCGCTCGCCATAGAGGTAGCTCGCGTTTTCCGAATAGGTCGCGCAGCCCGCGAGTGCTGCGGCAAGCAGCGCCAAAACGACTATACGCGACTGGCTGTGCAACATGGCACGCCTCCTTCTATTTATCATCTACCTGAGCGCGCCGCCCGTCAAGAGCCTACGGGAGGCCTGTCGGGTGAGCGTATGGGACGTCATAACAAGACAAAACAGGGCGTCTTATGACGACTTGCAGTCGGTCACGCAGCCACGGGGGCGAATCATCAATGAGTTCCGTCGTTCATAGGCTTGTGGTTGCCGGCGGCTGAAGCCGGGTGTTGAACGGCTGCTTCCTGGCGGGCCGTGAGGGCGGAGAGAGGTTTCACGCCCGACCTTCCCAAGTGATAAATTGGAGCCCCTGAAACCGTTCGCCGTCAGCGAAGTACCATGCTGCTCCATCGCGCAGTCGTCATCGTCTGGCTTCTCACTTGTGTATCGTCGGCCATGGCTATCGACCTCGCACCTCTCACGGATTTCAGCAAGCCCGAGTTGAGCGAACAGCGCTTGCGCGCGGCGCTTGCAACGGCAAACAGAGACGATGCCTTGATCCTTCAGACCCAGATTGCCCGAACCTATGGGATCCGCGGCGACTTTGCGCGCGCCCAGGAGATCCTCAGAAACATCGAGCCGCAAGTTCAGACGGCCAGCGCAGAAGCTCGTGTCTACCATGCCCTCGAATTCGGCAGGACTTTGGATTCAGCTAAGCACCCGCCCCAATCGCAGACCCCCGAGGTTAAGGAGTTGGCGCGGTCTGCTTACCTTCGCGCCTTTGAACTTGCAAAGGCAGAGCGGCTCGATGGCCTTGCCGTCGATGCGCTGCACATGCTGGCGTTCGTGGACACGGCGCCACTCGATCAATTGAAGTGGGGGCAGGAAGCGCTCGCCATAGTGGATGCATCGGCCCAACCCTCGGCAAAGAAGTGGGAGGCGTCGCTACGCAACAACATTGGCTACGCCCTGCATCAGCTTGGACGATACGGCGAAGCGCTCGTCCAGTTCCGGCAGGCTGTTGCGCTCCGGGAACGCGCAGAGGACGCCGAGGCTACGCGTGCCGCCCACTGGATGGTCGCCTGGACGTTGCGCGCACTCAATCGCATCGACGAGGCGCTCGAGATTCAGTTGCGCCTCGAACGTGAATCCGACGCAGCAGGCGCGCCCGATCCGTATGTGTTCGAAGAGCTGGAGATCCTCTATCGCGAGCGGGGGGATGAAGTCCGCGCCAGACAGTATTCGGAAAGAAGAAAGGCGCTGGCCGAATGAGCAAGCACGGCTTATCGCGCAACCGTCGCCAGCAACCCTGCTATCCCGAGTCCCAATGCGGCCAGCGCGTCGCCCGCGATGAGGCCGCCGCCGAACAGCGATGTTGCGCTCATGTCCTGCGGCAATTCGCGCCCTCCGGATTTGCGTCCGGCTAAGGTCTCGAACGCGCTGGAAAAAATGCCGCCCGCACCGAACCAGAGCGAGGTGTTCAGGTTCACGAAGCCACCGAACGAGAGCGCGTAGGGCGAAGGCAGGAGCAGCGCATCGAGCACGAAGTCGCATGCATATCCGCGGCGCCCGCTTGCGGCAAAACGCCGGTATGCGGTGTTCGACTTGAGGAATTGACGCAGCAGCTGAATGACGAATCCGATCGCTATCCCGACCCAAATCGCGGTTCGCTGATAAGGTTTGTCGTCGGTGAGGCTGCGCAGGATGCCGACAAACTTGTAGGTCATCGCCGCACTCCATTCCGCTGGTTGTTCCCCGGCCTTCATCACCGTCTGGTCCAGCAGCAGCACCGGATATGCCGCCATGAACAGCTTCGACAAGCCGACCGCGAGCAGCGCGCCCATCAGAATGCCCGCCACCTGATAGCGAAACTGAATGACGCGATTGGTGCCGAGACGCCATCCGGTCGAGCGGTCCTGCTGCATGTCGCACGCGACGCTGGTCGAAATCAGCAATATCGTTCCGGCCATCAATCCAACCGCAGGGTCCTTGAGACCCATCGCCGCCATCAATACCACGCTTACCACGAAAGCCGACGAAATCGGGTTGCTGTCGCTGATCCCCACCGAAATACCGTTGACCAGGGCGAATATGAACACCAGAGCCACGGCGAAGGCGAGATAAGCCACCGGCTGCCCGAGCACGATGTGGCCGGTGAGCACCGTGCCCACGCCCCAGCACACCACCCACACAACCAGACGCGTCGTGTTGGTGCGCTGCCAGTCCGGTTGCGGCATGTCTGCATCCGGGGCTTGTCCGTTCAGGATGCGCCGCATGGCCTGCCGGAAAATGACCGCAAGATCGACAATTGCTGCGCCGACGATGGTGCCGAGCGCAATCAGGAAGGTGATTTTGCGGAACGGATCGCCGGCCTTGAGCCAGTCTATCGACACGAAATACGGAACCAGCAGCCAGCCGATGACGCCGCCGACGATGGCCGGGATGCCGATACGCGCTCCGACAATCATGCCGGCGCCAAAGGTCGAGGTGGAAAGCTCGATGGTGCCGATCAGCGCCGACTTGGCCGAGGCGATGCCTCCCGCAATGCCCACTGCGACGCCGCTGCCGAGCGTGTTGACCGACTTGCGCAGCAAAACCGGATCGGTCAGGGCGCGCAGGATGTTCGCCACGGCAAGACCCGAAGGATAGGTGAGTTGCATGCGATCGACGAGGATCGGCGTATATAGCATTCCGACACCTGCGCCAAACATGCCGATACACAGCATATACAGCACCAGTTGCCATGCCGGCGGCTGCGGCATGCCCATCCACACCATCGCCTGGATCAGCACGCCCATGGCGCTCATGCCCGCCACCGAGGCGGCCGAAGTCTGAATGAAATTCGCGCCGTGCTTGCCCTCGGCGCCATAGCCGAGCGTTACCGTCGAACCGAGGATGCCCGCGAGAACTTGCCCGCCCACGTAAAAGCCCAGGGAAAAGTTCATGTACGCGGCCGCAATCCCGCCCAGCGGCCCGAGTACGAAAATGCCGAGACCGAGCAGGAGCAGATGATATCTGGCCGTACCCGGAGCAGGCAGCCACGCCCAGCGCGGCGCGCTGGTTGTCACAGTGGCGACAGCGGCACCAGTCATGGTCATGGGCTCCTTGGCATCAAACTGCAGCCACAGCAGGGGTTTCGATCAACCCGCAAGGATTCTGCAGTGATCAATGTTCATCTTATCGGAAATCCCGGAAGCGGACACAGGGCGCCGCGACCGCCGGGTTCTGCGGCCTTTCGCATCTGGCGCGGGGCCGGTATAATTCCTCCGCTATCGACGACCGGGGTTCGCAAACGCAATGAGGCGCCACGACATGACGGCTAAACGCAACTGCGCAGTGCGCGGCGGCGGGGCCTTGGTCGCGCGCGCCAGGTTACAGGTCGCGCCGCTGCGTAATTCGGGCGCGACTATTCGCGCCTCGCACGTCGGCGACTGATTCGGCCGGGCCATCGCCCGCCGAAGGTCGGGGCGGGAAGGATGGCCACAAGCCGCACTCCTCCCTGTTCACAAAAGTTTGCAGGCTCTTCCTGCGCCGACCGGCGCGTCAGGGCCGGCTGAAATCGCTTGCACGCCGGACCGGCGGGGCAGCGAATAACGGAGATCCGCCCACAAGGCGGTGATTGGAGCGATAACCATGCGATCGCGCACGCAAATGAGCGCATCGGGGGCGACCGCGGGCTGGCGCACGGGGCTGTGGCGCAACCACGACTTCCTCAAGTTGTGGGGCTCGCTCACCATCACGCACTTCGGCAACCAGATCACGGCGCTCGCCCTGCCGCTGACGGCGGCGCTCGTCCTGAATGCCTCGCCGTTCGAAATGGGCGTGCTGATCGCGCTCGAGGCGCTGCCGTTCCCGCTGTTCGGACTGTTCGCCGGAGTGATCGTGGACCGCCTGCCCAAGCTGCCCATCATTATCTGGGCCGACCTCGGGCGCGGGCTCGCGCTGCTCGCGGTGCCGGCCTGTGCGTGGCTGGGCTGGCTCATCATGCCGGTTCTGTACATCGCCGCGTTCCTCGTGGGCACCGGCGGCGTGCTCGGCTGGCCGGCCTACCAGGTGTTCATGACCGAGCGCGTGGGCCGCGGCAACCTCGTCGAGGCGAACGCGAAGATGGCGGTGTCGGATTCGGCGGCGCAACTCATGGGTCCGGGCATCGCCGGCGTGTTGATGGATTGGCTGACCGCGCCGTTCGCGATCCTTGCGGACGCCGTCGCATTCTTCTGTTCGGCATTCCTGCTGCGCGGCATCGGTCCCGCGCCAAGCGACGCGCCCAAACATGCGGGCGAGCACCTGTGGCCGGACATAAAGGAGGGACTGCACGCCATCTGGCACGACCGGACGCTGCGCGCGCTCGCCTGGGCGCTGGCTGCGTGGCAGATCTTCCGCCACGTGTCTCTCGCGGTGGTCGTGCTGTTCGCGACGCGCGAACTCGGTTTTTCGCCGGGTCATGTCGGCGCGCTATTCATGATGGCGGGCGTGGGCTCCCTCGCGGCGGCCTGGGCCGTGAAGGCGCTCAACCGGCGTTTCGGCGTCGGGCCGACCATGCTCGCGGGCATGCTGGGCACCGGACTTGCATGGACGGCGATCGGCCTCGCGA
>JADGRR010000208.1 GCA_017880745.1 Burkholderiales bacterium | reverse complement strand
CGATCGCTGTTGTTTTCTAGGCCGTGCTGTCGGGCGCAGTCCGGCTTTGTAGCATATGCGCTCGCCGCGCGTCCAGAGGGTTCGCAAAGCCGCCATCCGGCCGTGTTGCGGCCAACTGTCGGCGCCACGGAATCGCACCGCCTGATGCGGTGCTATCATTTGCCCGAGCCGTTGTTTTCCGAACACAGCCGTTTCCCGGTTTCCGATTTCCCAACTTCCCGAGTTCCCTTTTGTCCGCAGATCAGGAGCAAGCCCATGACCGCCCCGCAGATGGTTGACCCGCACGACGTCGTGATGACCGGGGAAAACTCGTTCATCCGTCTTTCCAACGATGGCGGCAAGACTTTCGCAGACCGTGTCAGCCACTGGCGCGTGCTGTGGTCGCCCGCCGGACAGGGACACGCGCTGTTCATCGAAAGCCCGCTGACCGGCAAGGGGCCGCGCGTCTACACCGACAACGCGGCTGTCGCGCGCTTCCTCCAGCGCACGATCGAGGTTCTGCTGTACAAGGACTTCGCCTCCGAGTCGCTGCCCCTGATCGACGCCGAATTCGAGCGCAGCGGCAATTCGCTCAGCACGGTCGAAGAGCGCGTCGTCTCCGACGAGGACGAGATCATCCTCAGCTACTGGGATCTGATGGCGCCGTTCGTGCTCACTATGCCGCCCGGAGCGATGGACCGCCCGATCGGCGTCTACAGCACCTTCCTGCCTGCGCGCAGCGCGCAGCTTTCGGTAAATAGCAACGCCGCCACGGCGAAGGTGTTCCCGCAGGACCGTTTCGGCAAGCCCGGATCGAGCTGTTGCCTGGCCTGGTCGGAGACGTGGACGCGACCGAGGGGGTGATTCCGGTTGGCCGGGAGCGTGTTCCGGCTGCGGGCGAGGTTCGATTAAGGCCGCGGCGACGATCGGCGGCGCGTGCATTTCCGCGGCGCTGATGCCGACCTGCTAGCCCGGAAGATCCATGCCCGGATGCTATAAGAAAGCGCGCCACGGCCAGCGCGCTTGCAATTGGCGGCATCCGGCCTCATGTATGCCATAAATATCTGCTGGAGCCGCCATGAACACCTATTCGTTTGAAACCGGAACCGAGGCCTTCGAGCGCGACGTGCTGCAAGCGTCGCAGAAAGTGCCCGTGCTGGTCGATTTCTGGGCGCCCTGGTGTGCCCCGTGCCGTGTGCTGAAGCCCATCCTGGAGAAGCTCGCGGGGGAATACCAAGGCAGATTCCTGCTGGCCAAGGTCAATTCCGACGACCACCCGCAGTTGTCTGCGCGTTTCGGCGTGCGCGGCATTCCCAACGTCAAGGCCTTTGTCGACGGCAAGCTGGCGGACGAATTCACCGGCGCGCTGCCGGAGGCCGGCGTGCGCGCCTTCATCGACCGCCTGATCCCGACGCCGGGCGAGAAGCTGCGCCGCACGGCGCGCGCGTTCGTGACCCAGGGCGATTTCGACGAAGCCGAGCGTCATCTGCGCAGCGCGCTCGAACTCGAGCCGGCCAACCACGCGGCGCGGCTGGATCTGGTCGAGCTGTTGCTGGCGAAGAACAGCCACGCCGAGGCGGATGAAATGTTCGCGCCGATTCCGGAGCGCGAGCGCGACGAGCGCGCGGAACGGCTCTATTCCGTGCTTGCCCTGTGGAAGAGAAGCCAGCAACTGCCGCCAGTCGAGGAGCTGGAGGCGAAGCTCGCCGCCAATCCGGACGACCTGCCCGCGCGCCTTGCACTGGGCGAGCGTCTGGTCGCCGACAAGCGCTACGAACCCGCACTCGCGGCGCTGCTGGAAGTGGTGCGCCGTGACCGGGGCGCGTTGCGTACCAGCGCGCGCAAGCTGATGGTCGAGGTGTTCAGTCTCGCCGAGGGCCAGGCTGACCTGGTCAACGAGTATCGGAAGCTGCTGGCCGGTGCGCTCTACTGACCAGCAGGCCGGCAATTCTCGGCCGACGCTCGCGCGTTCGAGGGCGTTCCGATGCCGCCAAACGCGCTGATCGCCAATTCCAAGTCGATAAGAGGCGGCACCGCGCCTGCTTGACCAGGATCACAGGCACGCAGCCACAGTTCGGTAACCTAGGTTACATACGCCCCGCAGGTTGCCGACTAAAATGATTGCCATGATTATTCAAAAGATTTTCTCCTTGCGTGCCGCGTTTGCAGGCATTGCGCTGGGGCTCGTGCTGGCACTGCCTGCGGCGGCGGCCGACGCGCCTGCGCTGCAGACCGCCCCGGTGCAGTATCGCGAGGTCGAGCAGACCTATGCCGCCGAGGGCGTGGTCGAGGCGGTGAAGCAATCGACCGTGGCGGCGCAGATTTCCGGCCGCGTGGTGGCGGTGAACTTCGATGTCGGCGACCGGGTCAAGAAGGGCCAGGTGATCGTGCGCATCGACCCGGCCGAGGTCAATCAGACCTATGCCGCCAGCCAGGCCCAGATCGCCCAGGCCGGGGCGACGCTGCGCAATGCCAAGGCGCAATTTGATCGCACGCAGAGGCTGGTGGAGCAGAAATTCATGAGCGCAGCGGCAATGGACAAGGCGCAAGCCGACTACCAGGCGGCCAAAGCGCAGCTTGCGGTGGCCGAGGCGGGTGGCGGCCAGGCTGCGGCCACCAGGGGCTACGCTACCGTCACTGCGCCCTTCAGCGGTGTGGTGTCGGCGCGCCATGTCGAACTGGGGGAGATGGCCGTACCCGGCAAGCCTCTCATGACCGGTTTCGATCCGGGCGAGTTGCGCGTCACGGCGAGCATGCCGCAATACCAGCTCGATGCGGTGCGCAAGCTCGCCAGCGCCAGCGTGGAATTCCCGGCTCTTAAGAAACGCATTCAGGCATCCAGGGTTTCGATCCTGCCGGCTGCGGACGCCCAGACCCACACCACCCAGGTGCGGCTGGACTTGCCTGCCGGTAGCGAAGGATTGTATCCGGGCATGTTCGCGCGCGCCTATTTCGCCGTCGGCCGGATGAAGAAACTCCTCATCCCGGCGTCCGCGGTGGCGCTGCGCAGCGAAGTGGCGGGCGCCTACGTCGTGGGGGCGAACGGCGACATCCGCTTTCGCCAGTTGCGCCTCGGCGAAGCGGCAGGGGAGCGGGAAGTGGAAGTGCTCGCCGGCGTCGCGCCGGGAGAAAAGGTTGCGCTCGACCCGGTCGCCGCATTGGCGGCGTTGAAGCGCGGCAGCAAGTAGAGAAAGGCGCAAGGCGCAACGCTAGCCGGACGCGATCCTCGCCACGGCCAGCCCGACCTTCGGGCCTTATCCTCACCAACTGATCACCAAATACCATGGGCATCTCCGGACGCATCAGCCAGATTTTCCTGCACTCGCAGATGACGCCGCTGATCGCGCTGATCGCGCTGCTGCTGGGCGTGTTCGCCGTGCTGGTGACGCCGCGCGAGGAAGAGCCGCAGATCAACGTCACCATGGCCAACGTGCTGATCCCGTTCCCGGGCGCCTCCGCCAAGGACGTGGAGTCGCTGGTGACCACGCCCGCCGAACAGGTGCTCTCGCGCATCACCGGCATGGAGCACATCTACTCCGTGACCAAACCGGGCATGGCCGTGCTCACCGTGCAGTTCAAGGTTGGCCAGGATCGCACCCAGGCGCTGGTGCGGCTGTATGACACCATCAATTCGAACAAGGATTGGGTGTCGCCGTCGCTGGGCGTGGGCGAGCCCATCATCAAGCCGATGGGCATCGACGACGTGCCCATCGTCAGCCTGACGCTGTGGACGGCCGATCCTGCGCGCGGCGCCTACCAGCTGGAGCAGATCGCGCATGCGGCCGAGATCGAATTGCAGCGCGTGCCCGGCGTGCGCACCGTGACGACCATCGGCGGCGCGCGGCGCACGCTGCGGGTGCTGCTCGACATCGAGCGCCTGCACGCATGGCGGCTCACATCCCAGGACGTGCGCAACGCGCTCATCGCCGCCAACGTCGCGATGCCCTCGGGCAGCCTGGTCGGCGGGAACCGCGAAACCCAGATCGAGACCGGACAGTTCCTCGCCTCGGCCAAGGACGTGAAGCGCCTGGTGGTCGGCGCGGTGCAGGGCCGGCCGATGTATCTCGAAGACGTGGCCGAGGTGGAGGACGGCCCGGAACTCCCCGCGCATTACGTCTGGTACGGCAACGGCGTCGCCGGCGCCGGCAAGGCGCGCGGCGAGTTTCCCGCAGTGACCCTCGCGATTGCCAAGAAGCCGGGCGAGAATGCGGTGGATGTCGCCACACACCTGGTGCGCCGGGTGGAACAGCTGAAGGGCAGCATCATTCCCGAAGGCGTGGAAGTCTCGCTCACGCGCAATTACGGCGAGACCGCCAACGACAAGGCGCAGAAACTGATCCAGAAGCTGATTTTCGCGACCTTGTCGGTGGTGGTCCTGGTATGGGCGGCGCTGGGGCGGCGCGAAGCGGTGATCGTCGGTGCCGCCGTGATCCTGACGCTCGCCGCGACGCTGTTCGCCTCCTGGGCCTGGGGCTTCACCCTCAACCGCGTGTCGCTGTTCGCGCTGATTTTTTCCATCGGCATCCTGGTCGACGACGCCATCGTGGTGGTGGAGAACATCCACCGCCGCGGCGCGCATTCGGGCCTGTCGCTGGCGGCGCTGATCCCGGACGCGGTGGACGAAGTCGGCGGCCCGACCATACTCGCGACATTCACCGTGATCGCCGCACTCTTGCCGATGGCGTTCGTCAGCGGCCTCATGGGCCCCTACATGAGCCCGATCCCGATCAACGCCAGCATGGGCATGATCATTTCGCTCGCCATCGCCTTCATCGTTACCCCCTGGCTCGCGCTGAAGCTGCTCAAACCCGAGGGCGCTGCGCACGGCGAGGCGGTCGGGGACACCCGGACGCTGCGCCTGTTCCGCCGCGTCATCGCGCCGTTTCTGGGCGGCGCGCGCGGCGGTGCGGCACGCACCAAGCTTTACGCCGGCATACTCGCGCTGATCGTCGTCGCGGTGTCGCTCGCGGCGCTGAAACTGGTGGTGCTGAAAATGCTGCCGTTCGACAACAAGTCGGAACTGCAGGTGGTGGTGGACATGCCCACCGGCACGCCGCTGGAGAGAACCTCCGCCGCGCTGCAGGAAATGGGCGCCTATCTGGCGACGGTGGCCGAAGTGACCGACTACCAGGCCTACGCCGGCACCAGCGCGCCGATCAACTTCAACGGTCTGGTGCGGCAGTACTACCTGCGCCAGTCGCCCGAACTCGGCGACATTCAGGTGAATCTGGTGGACAAGCACCAGCGCAGCCGCAAGAGCCACGAAATCGCGCTCGCGGTGCGGCCGCCGCTGGAGGCGATCGCCAAGCGCCACGGCGCGTCGCTTAAAGTGGTCGAGGTGCCGCCCGGCCCGCCGGTGCAGGCACCGATCGTGGCCGAAGTCTATGGCCCGGACTATCCGGGCCAGATCGCGGTCGCGCAACAGCTGCGCTCCGATTTCGCTGCCACGCCGGACATCGTCGACGTCGACGACAGCGTCGACGAGACTGCGCCGAAGCTGCGCCTGCGCGTCGACCAGGCCAAGGCGGCGCTGATGGGCGTGGCGCAGCGCGATATCGTCGCCGCCATTCGCATCGGCCTCGCGGGCGAGGACGTCACGCCGCTGCACGACAGCGGGGCGAAGTACGAAGTCCCGGTAAGAATCTCGCTGCCGCCGGGACAGGCGAGCCGCATCGAATCGCTGCTGCGGCTGAAGGTGCGCGCAGCCGACGGCGCGCTGATTCCGCTGACCGAGCTCGTGCGCGCCGAGAGCGTGGCGCGCGATGCGACCGTCTATCACAAGGATCTCTTGCCGGTCGTCTACGTGGTCGGCGACATGGCGGGCAAGCTCGACAGCCCGCTCTACGGCATGTTCGACATCCGCGGCCGGGTCATGGGGAAGATCCTGCCGCAGGGAGGAACCCTGGGCGAATATTTCATTTCCCAGCCGGAGGACGCCTTTGCCGGCTATGCCATCAAGTGGGACGGCGAGTGGCAGGTGACCTACGAAACGTTCCGCGACATGGGCCTCGCCTATGCGGTCGGCCTGATCCTGATCTACCTGCTGGTGGTGGCGCAGTTCAAGTC
>JADGRR010000207.1 GCA_017880745.1 Burkholderiales bacterium | reverse complement strand
CTGCGCCTGCCACGCGCGCTGGCTGCGTTCTCCGTCGGCGGCCTGCTTGCGCTGGCGGGCGCCCTGATGCAGGTACTGCTGCGCAATCCGCTCGCCGATCCCTATGTGCTGGGCCTGTCGGGCGGTGCCGCGGTCGGCGCCTTAGGCGCCATGCTCGCCGGACTGGGCGCGCTCGCGGTAAACCTCGGCGCGACCGGTGGCGCGCTGGCCGCGATCCTGCTGGTGTTCGCGCTCGCCCGGCGCGACTTCGCCCGCCAGCAAATGTTCGGCGCACTGGAAGCCTCGCCGCGCCTGCTGCTCACCGGGGTGATCATGGCCGCCGGCTGGGGGGCCGTCATCACCCTGATGCTGACCCTGGCACCTGAAGCAAAACTTCGCGGCATGCTGTTCTGGCTGATGGGTGACCTGAACGGCGCGGAATCCTGGGCGCCCGCGCTGGTTGTGCTGGCGGTCGCGCTGGCTGTGACCTATCCGGCGGCGCGCGATCTCAACGTGCTTCTGCGCGGTGAGGCGCTGGCGCATGCGCTTGGCGTGCGGGTGGCGCCGCTGCGCCGCATGGTCTATCTGATTGCTTCCGTAGCGACGGCGCTGGCCGTGACCACTGCTGGCGCCATAGGCTTCGTCGGGCTGGTGGTGCCACATGCGCTGCGCCTGGCGCTGGGCAACGACCAGCGCATGTTGCTGCCGGCGAGCGCGCTGGCTGGCGGTACGCTGCTGTTGCTGGCCGACACCGCGGCGCGCAGCCTGCTTGCGCCGCAGCAATTGCCGGTGGGCGTGATCACCGCGCTCTTCGGCGTGCCGGCGTTCATGTTCCTGCTGCTGCGCACTCCGGGAAAAGCGTGAGCGCGCCGCTGCTTGAAGCGCAAGATCTGTTGTTGCGCGTGGCCGCGCGCACGCTCGTGCGTGGCTTGAGCTTCCGCCTCGACGCCGGCGAAGTGTGGTGCGTACTCGGCCCCAACGGTGCGGGCAAAACCACCTTCCTGCATACTGCAGTCGGCCTGCGTGAGCCGCAGGGGGGAGCGGTGCGCCTGGCCGGCAAAGCGCTGGTCGATTGGCCGGCCGCCGAAGCTGCGCGGCAACGCGGTTTCCTGCCGCAGACTATTCACGACGCGTTCAGCGCCAGCGTATTGGAGAGCGTGATGCTGGGGCGCCATCCCTATCTTTCGCGCTGGCAATGGGAAGGCGAGGAGGAGCGCGAGATCGCGTCGGCCGCGCTGCGGGCGGTGGACCTCGCCGGGTTCGAGCAGCGCGACGTGTTGACCCTCTCTGGCGGCGAGCGCCAGCGCGTGGCGTTGGCGGCGCTGTTGGCGCAGGATGCGCCGCTCCTTCTGCTCGACGAGCCGGTGTCGCACCTCGACCTGCATCACCAGGTGCTGGTGCTGGAGCATCTGGTCAGACTCGCCCGCGGACGCGGCAAGGGCGTGCTGTTCACGGTGCACGATCTCAACCTGGCCGCGCGCTTCGCCAGTCACGCTCTGCTGCTCACGCCGCAGGGGACGGTGCGGCAGGGATCGATCGGCGAGGTGATGACCGAGGCTGCGCTGCGGGATGCGTTCGGCCATGGGGTGACGCGCATCGAAGCGGCCGGGCGAACCTTGTTCGTGCCGGAGTGATATGAGCGCGGACGACGCAGCGACACGAGCCGATCACCGCCGCATAGCGTTGTTGCGTTGCGTGCTGGTCGCCGTGCTGGCGCTAGGCAGCGCGCCGGTCGGCGCCGAGATCAGGCTTGCCGACGATAGCGGCCGCAGCGTGACGCTGAAACAGCCGGCGCAGCGCATCATCAGCCTGGCGCCGCACCTGACCGAGTTGCTGTTCGCGGCCGGCGCCGGCGAGCACGTCGTCGGCACGGTCGAGTACAGCAATTTTCCGGCGGCCGCGCAGCGCATCCCGCGAATCGGCGACAGCGCGCAGCTCGACCTCGAGCGCATTGTTGCGCTTAAGCCCGATTTGATCGTGGTCTGGCAGAACGGCAATGCGCAGCGCCAGCTCGACAAACTATTGCGACTCGGTGTCCCGGTGTACTACAACGCGTCGCGCCGCCTTGCTGGCATCGCGCGCGCGATCGAGCAGCTTGGCCGCTTGGCCGGCACGGAAACGATCGCGTTTCCGGTCGCGCGCGCGTTCGTGGCGCGCGAGGCCGAGCTGCGGCAGGGCTACGCCGGCCGCAGCTCGGTGACGGTGTTCTACCAGATCTGGGACAAACCACTGATGACCGTCAACGGTGATCACCTCATCAGCGATGTGATCCGGCTGTGCGGCGGGCAGAGTGTGTTTGCCGACCTGAAGCTGCTGACGCCGGTAATCTCCACCGAGGCGGTGCTCGCCGCCGATCCCGAAGCGATTGGCGGGGTGAGCGCGGAAGCCGGGCAGGCGGGAAGTCTGGACGCATGGAAAAAATGGCCGCATCTCAAGGCCGTGGCGCGGGGCAACCTGTTTATCATTCCTGCCGACCTCATCACCCGCAATACGCCGCGGATCCTGGACGGCGCGCAGCAACTGTGCGAGCACCTCGATGCAGCGCGCGCCAGGCGCAGGTGAACTGTTCGGTGCTGCCGCGGACACGGCGCCCTGCGCCCCCGTTCACCGTCCGCGGGTTCTCTGCTATCGTGCGTGCATGCCGAAAGACCAAGGTGATTTGCAAGCCCTGCGCCGCATCGGCGTGCAGCCCGGAAAGAAGGAGCGAAGCCTGAGTTGCGTGCCCGGCGGCAGGGCCGGCGCGCAAGGAGAAATGGTGCGATGAAGATCGCTTTGGTGCGCCAGCGCTACAACCCGTATGGCGGCGCCGAGCGCTTCGTCGAGCGCGCGCTGGCGGCGCTTGCGGCGCAAAATGTGGAGCTGACGCTGCTCGCGCGGGCGTGGTCCGGCGATACGAGGTCGGGCGGGGCAGGGCCGGGAAACGGCTGGCGCATGCTCCGCTGCGACCCCTTTTATATCGGCCGGGTGTGGCGCGACTGGAGCTTTGCCCGCGCCGTCTGCGCCGCATTGAAATCGCGCAGCTTCGACCTGGTACAGTCGCACGAGCGCATCGCCTGCTGCGACGTCTACCGCGCGGGCGATGGTGTGCATCGCCAGTGGCTCGCCAACCGCAAGCGCGCAGCCGGCGCGTGGGAGCGCATCGCCCTCGCGCTCAATCCGTATCACTGGTATACGCTGGCGGCGGAGCGGCGCCTGTTCGAAAGCCCCCGCTTGCGCGCGGTGATCTGCAATTCGAACATGGTGAAGGAGGAGGTGCGCCGGCATTTCGGACTCGCCGAGTCGAAGCTGCGCGTGATCTACAGCGGCGTCGACCTGGCGGCCTTCCATCCGGATCTGCGCCAGACTTGGCGCGCGCGAAAGCGCGCAGAACTCGGCATCGCGGACACGGTGATGGTGTATTTGTTCGTCGGCTCGGGGTTCAGGCGCAAAGGTGTGCCGCAGTTGTTGCGCGCCCTGACCGGCGTGCGCGACGCCCATCTCGTGGTGGTGGGCGCGGACAGAGAACTGCCGCAACTGCGGCGCATGGCGGAGCAGCTTAAGCTTTCCGGCCGGGTGCATTTCACGGGCGGTCAGGAACACGTCGAACCCTGGTATGGCATGGCCGATTGCTTTGTTCTGCCCACGCTCTACGACCCCTTCCCCAACGCCGCGCTTGAGGCGATGGCCTGCGGCCTGCCGCTCGTCACCAGTTCGCAGTGCGGCGCGGCGGAGTTGATCGAAAGCGGCGTCGAGGGCTATGTCTGCCGCGACGCGCTCGACGTGGTGGAGTTGGCGCGCTGCCTCAGTCTGGCGGCCGCGCCGGGGCAGGCGCGACGCATGGGCGCGGCCGCACGGCGCAGGGTCGAGCCCTTCAGTCTGGATGGCATGGCGCAACAGTTGACGCGGCTGTACGCGGATCTGATGGCTACCAAGTGATGCCCCTGTACCCGGGCCGCGCACGCCGGGCAGGATAGTGATTGCGCTGCCCGGGACCCGGCTTATGGCTCTGATATAATTAAAGATAGTCTCAATAAAAGAGGCGATGTCTCCTTGTAGATTCCCCAAGTCAGAGAAAGCTCTGATCGCGTCACGGAGTTAATCAAAGCTTCATTAGAATATTTCCCACCCTGACCCAGTCAATAAGATGAGTGTTCCCGAAACCAAGAGCCGGGTCCTGTATGTGCGCCTGCTGCGCAATGTCGCGCCGTACTGGCGCATGTTTGCCCTGTCGATCCTGGCGATGGTGTTGGTGGCGGCGACCGAGCCCGTGTTCCCGGCGCTGATGAAACCGCTGCTGGACGGCAGCTTCGTCAACAAGGACCCCACCACCATTCGCTACATTCCGTTTGCCCTGGTCGGATTATTCCTGGTGCGCGGCGTGTTCGGTTTTGCCAGCGACTACGCGCTCAACTGGGTATCCAACCGCGTGGTGTTCGATTTGCGCGCCGAGATGTTCAGCCGCCTGGTCAACTTGCCCACGCGCTATTACGACGATGCTTCCTCGGGCGCGCTGATTTCCAAGCTTTCCTACGACGTAACCGGCGTCACCGGGGCCGCAACCACCGTGCTGACGGTGATGGTGCGCGACAGCCTCACCGTTGCCGGATTGCTCGCCTGGATGTTCTACCTCGACTGGAAGCTATCGCTCATAACGCTGGTGATAGGGCCAATTATTGCTCTGGTGATCCAGTCGTTCAGCGGCCGGCTGCGCCAGGTGAGCCGCGACGCGCAGCACGCGATGGGGGACATCACCCACGTGCTGGACGAGGCGATCGAATGCCACAAGGTGGTGAAGGTGTTCGGCGGTCAGGAGTACGAGCAGCACCACTTCGGCGCGGCGATCAAGCGCATGCGCGATTTCGCCATGCGCCAGACCATTGCCGCCGGGGCCTCGGTGCCGCTGGTGCAGGTATGTGCCGCCGTCGCGGTCGCGGTCATCATTTACTATTCCACGCGGCAAAGCGGCGCCGGCGTGGTGACGGTGGGCAGTTTCGTCTCGTTCATGACCGCCACGCTGATGCTGCTCTCGCCACTCAAGCGTCTGACCGGGGTCAACGCTTCGCTGCAGCGCGGCCTGGCGGCGGCAGAAAGTGTGTTTTCGGTCATCGACGAAGAACCCGAGGAAGACAGCGGCACGCAGAGTCTGGACCGGGCGCAGGGCCGGATCGAGTTGGAGCATTTGTGTTTTTCCTACCCCAACGCCACCCGACCGGCTTTGGCCGACGTCAATCTGGCGATCGCCGCGGGCGAAACCGTGGCCTTGGTCGGCGGCTCCGGCGGTGGCAAGACGACGCTCGCCAACCTGATTCCGCGGTTTTATCAGCCCAGTGCCGGGCGCATCCTGCTCGACGGCATCGACACCCAGACGCTGACTCTGGCCAGCCTGCGTGCCAATCTCGCCCTGGTCAGCCAGGACGTGGTGCTGTTCAACGATACGGTCGCGGCCAACATCGCCTACGGCCCCTTGGCGGGCGCCAGCGAGACCGCTATCGTCGCCGCCGCCGAGGCCGCGCATGCGATGGAGTTTATCGGCGAAATGCCGCAGGGCTTGCGGACGATGATAGGCGAGAATGGCGTGCGCCTCTCCGGCGGCCAGCGCCAGCGCCTGGCGATCGCGCGTGCCCTGCTGAAAAATGCGCCGGTGCTGATTCTGGACGAGGCCACCTCAGCTCTGGATACCGAGTCGGAGCGGGTGGTGCAGGCGGCGCTGGACACCCTGATGCAAGGCCGCACCACGCTGATCATCGCCCACCGCCTGTCCACCATCGAGAAGGCGGACCGCATCGTGGTGCTGCAACAAGGCCGGATTGCCGAAATCGGCTCTCACGCTGAGCTGCTGGCGCACGATGGACTGTATGCGTACTTGTACAAGATCCAGTTCGCTGTCGAAGACGGTACGTCCGAGCGGCATCCGCATCGGGCGCGCGCCCGCGCCAGACCGTCCGCGGCTATTTGAGACGGTCGGCATAAAGCACGAGCGATTCAGACGGATGACATCAGACAGTCGCGGGCGAAGTCCGGCCCTGCCCCGAGTTTCCGAGCAATGTGGCGTAAGCGCGCGCCACTGCATCGACCGATATGTCCTTCACATCCATGCTGG
>JADGRR010000206.1 GCA_017880745.1 Burkholderiales bacterium | reverse complement strand
ATGGGGCAATTCATTATCTTCGCGATGTCCTCGTAGCTCATGCCTTCGATCTCGCGCAGCATTATCGCCGCCCTCAGTTCCTCAGGCAGCCGATCCATGCTTTGGTTCACTGTTTGCGCGATCTGCTTGCTCATCAGCAGATTCTCCGGCGTGTTGAGGTCGCGCAGCTGATCGCCGTCGTCAAACCCTTCGGCCTCTTCCGCGTCGTAGTTGGTGGTGGTGGGAGCGCGCCGGCCCATGGACACCAGGTAGTTCTTGGCGGTATTGATGCCGATCCGGTACAGCCAGGTATAGAACGCGCTGTCGCCGCGGAACGACGGCAATGCCCGGTAGGCTTTGACGAATGCCTCCTGGGTCACATCCTCGACTTCGCCGGGATCGCGGATGAAGCGCGACAGCAGACGCCCGAGTTTGCGCTGATACTTGCTGACCAGCAGTTCGAATGCATGCTTGTCGCCCTGTTGCGCACGCTCGACCAGTTGCTGGTCAATGTCGCGCTCACTCATGCGCCGCCCTTCCCCATGGCCCTGAGGCTGTTCTTCGTTTGTCCCGCCCAGGCGAGGCTCAGTATACCCCAACTGCCCAGGCAGCCGCGGGAACGCCGCCCCCGGGACGAAGTCCAGTTCAAGCATGTCGATCGGCGTTGTGCTGCTCCCGGGAAATCTCAATCCTTACCTCGCGCACCTGGGACGATGTGCCTTCGACCGCCGGGCGCGCATTAAGTTCACGGCCGCCCGAGGCGCCAGCGCAACCAGACGCGCAGCCGGCGCAATTCCTCGGCCACGGCACAGTCGGGCAGAAGCACCAGGGAGCGGCCGCGCCCGCCCCCGCCCCCCGCACCCAGATTCACCACCACCAGCCAGTCCGACACGTAACTGTTCGGCAGTATCTCGGCCTCGTGCCATTGCCCCGAGCCGTCCTGCCAGCGGGCATCGCCTTTCGCGGCCAATTCCAGTGCGCGCACGGTCCCCGCGCTCCACTGCAGGGCCTGCCCGAGGTGCCAGGCCCAGGCCAGAGCGATGCCTGCTGCGATCGGCGGGAAAGCGAGGGACGGCAGGCTGATCCAGGCGCAGGCGAGCGCCGCTGCGGCCATGACTGTCAAACACAGCGCGAGAACGGGGGAAGGTCTCAGGGAAACGGTCAGGGTCTGGATCAAACTCGGCCGAACACCAGAGTGCCGTTGGTGCCGCCGAAGCCGAAGGAATTCGACAGCGCCACGTTGAGCTTCATCTGGCGCGCCGTATTCGGTACATAGTCCAGGTCGCATTGCGGATCCTGGTTGAAGATATTGGTCGTCGGCGGCGCCACCTGATGGTGGATCGCCAGTGCCGAAAACACCGCCTCCACGCCGCCTGCCGCGCCCAGCAGGTGTCCGGTCATGGACTTGGTCGAACTGACCGCGACTTTCTTCGCGTGCGCGCCGAGGCTGCGCTTGACTGCAGTGGTCTCGGCGAGATCCCCCAAGGGAGTCGAAGTGCCGTGGGCATTGATGTAATCGACCTGGTCGGGGTTCAGGCGCGCATTGCGCAGCGCGCTGTTCATGCAGCGCGCTGCGCCTTCGCCGTCCTCGCGCGGAGCCGTCATGTGGTAGGCGTCGCCGCTCATGCCGTAGCCTGCGAGTTCGGCGTAGATCTTCGCGCCACGTGCCCTGGCATGCTCGTACTCCTCCAGCACCAGCACCCCCGCGCCCTCGCCCAGTACAAAGCCGTCGCGGTCGCGATCCCAGGGGCGGCTGGCGGTGGCCGGGTCGTCGTTGCGGGTCGAAAGCGCTCGCGCCTGGGCGAAGCCGCCCATGGCGAGTTCCGTGATCACGGCCTCCGCGCCGCCGGCGACCATCATGTCGCAATCGCCGTATTCGATCAGGCGTCCGGATTCTCCGATGCAGTGCGTCGCCGTGGTGCATGCGGTCACCATGGCGAGGTTCGGGCCCTTCAGGCCGTACTTGATCGACAGATTCCCGGAAATCATGTTGATGATGGTGCTCGGGATGAAAAACGGCGAGATCTTGCGCGGCCCACCGGCAAGCAATTCCCTTTGAGTCTGCTCGATCATCTGCAGACCGCCAATTCCTGAGCCGATATTGACGCCGATACGCTCGGCGTTTTCGGGCGTGACCTCGATACCGCAATCCCGGATCGCCTGGATCCCCGCCGCCATGCCGAAATGGATAAAGCTGTCCATGTGGCGCGCTTCCTTGCGCTCGAGATATTGGGCGAGGTCGAAGCCTTTCACCTCCCCCGCGATCTGGCAGGTCAGCCGCGACGGATCGAAGCGGCTGATTTTGGTGATGCCGGAATTGCCGGCGAGGATGTTGGCCCAGGCTTCGGTAACGCTGTTACCCACCGGGGAGATGATGCCCAACCCGGTAATCACGACTCTGCGGCGGGACAAATTTGCTCCGGAAAAAGGCGCGCTGGGCGCTGGGAATCAGGCTTTCTTGGCGTGGCTGTTGACGTAGTCGATCGCCTGTTGGACGGTAGTGATCTTCTCGGCATCTTCGTCGGGAATTTCGGTCTCGAACTCCTCCTCCAAGGCCATGACCAGTTCGACCGTATCTAGCGAGTCGGCGCCCAGGTCATCGATGAAGGAGGACTCGTTCTTAATTTCTGCTTCGTTTACGCCCAACTGCTCGGCGACGATTTTCTTGACACGTTGATCGACATTTTCCATTTAATACTCCTTCCCTCTTTTTTGGCTTCGAAAACAGCGGCCCATTTTACCAAGTTTCACTGCCGGGCGTTTAAAAATTCGACTCTCATACCATGTACATGCCGCCGTTGACATGCAATGTCGCGCCGGTGATGTAGCCTGCCTGCGGCGAGGCCAGGAACACCACTGCCGCGGCGATATCCTCGGCTTTGCCCAGCCGTGCAAGTGGAATTCGGCTGAGAATCGCCTCACGCTGCTGCTCGTTCAGCGCGCGCGTCATGTCGGTATCGATGAAGCCGGGCGCAACGCAGTTCACGGTGATGTTGCGGCTGGCAATTTCCTGCGCCAATGCCCGCGCCATTCCCGCAATGCCGGCCTTGGCGGCAGCGTAGTTGATCTGCCCGGGATTGCCCGAACTGCCCACCACCGAAGTGATGTTGATGATGCGGCCGGTGCGCGCCTTCATCATGCCGCGCAGTACGGCGCGCGACAGGCGGAATACCGATTTCAGATCGGTGTCGATCACCGCATCCCATTCGGTCTCCTTCATGCGCATGGCCAGATTGTCCTGGGTGATGCCGGCATTGTTCACCAGAATGCCGACCGCGCCGAATTCCTTCTCGACCTCGGCCACCAGGGCCTCGATGGCCGCGCCGTCGTTCACCTCGAGCAGCGCGCCTTTGCCACCGGTCTTGGCCTCGGCAAGATAGTCGCCGATCGCCTTGGCGCCAGCCGCAGAAGTCGAAGTGCCGATCACTTTGGCGCCTTGCGCGCCCAGGCCGAGCGCGATGGCCTTGCCGATGCCGCGCGTGGCGCCGGTCACCAGCGCGATTTGTCCTTGCAGCATGATCACGCCCCTTTGAATTGGCCAACGCCCTGCTCGATGCTGGCCTTGTCCAGCAGAGCCAGCGATTCCAGGCTGCCATCGATGCGCTTGGTCATGCCCGCCAGTACTTTACCCGGCCCGCATTCGGCAACATGGGTGACGCCCTGCGCCGCAAAAGCCTGGATGGTTTCCACCCAGCGCACCGGATGGTAGGCCTGGCGCACCAAGGCATCCTTGATTCGCGCCGGATCGCCGTAACTCGCGACGTCGACATTGTTGATCACCGGTATGCGCGGCGCGTTGAATGCAGTGCTCTGCATGTATTGTTGCAGGCGCTCCGCGGCTGGCTGCATCAGTGCCGAATGGAAAGGCGCGCTCACCGGCAGCGGCAGCGCCCGCTTGGCGCCTTTCGCCTTGGCCGCGTCGCAGGCGCGCTTGACTGCCGCGGCATGGCCGGCGATGACTACCTGGCCGGGCGAATTGAAGTTTACCGCCTGCACCACCTCGCCCTGCGCCGCCTCGGCGCAGGCTGCGCGCACCGCGTCTTCGTCCAGCCCCAGGATCGCGGCCATCGCGCCCTGCCCCTGCGGCACGGCTTCCTGCATCGCCTGGGCACGGAAACGCACCAGCGGCAGCGCATCGCGAAACGACAATACGCCTGCAGCCACCAGCGCGGTGTACTCGCCCAGGCTGTGTCCGGCGACCAAGGCCGGCTCGACGCCGCCGAAACTGATCCAGGCACGATAGGCAGCGTAGCCCGCAGTGAGCATGATTGGCTGGGTGTTGACCGTCATGTTGAGTTGCTCGGACGAACCTTCGGCCATCAGCTTGCCCAGGTCCTGATTGAGCGCGTCGGAAGCCTCGGCGAGGACTTCGCGCACTGCCGCAATATCGCCGTAGGCCTGCATCATGCCCACCGACTGCGAACCCTGCCCGGGAAATACCATTGCGAGTTTCATAGGGTCCAAATAAAAGTAACCGCGCATTACAACATGAGGGGATACATCCGCTCATGCTCCCCTGAGTCAGAGGCCGTTTCGGGATCTCTGAAACAACGCGTAAGAACCTTTCGCCACATAGTCCGCAATGGACAGCAAGTTTGCCTGGTTTCCCTGTTGTCCTTGCTTTCCTTCGTGTCCTTCGTGGTCAGACTTTTCGTGCGTTACATCTGCACCAAAGCGGCGCCCCAGGTGAAGCCGCCGCCCACGCCCTGCAGCATGACTTTGTGGCCGGGCTTGATCCGGCCGTCGCGCATGGCCACATCCAGCGCCAGCGGCACCGAAGCGGCCGAAGTGTTGCCGTGCGAGTCCACCGTCACGATCAGTTTTTCCGGCGGCAGGCCGAGCCGCTTCGCCGTCGACTCCAGGATGCGCAGATTCGCCTGGTGCGGAATCAGCCAATCGATATCTTCGACCTGCTGGCCGCATTTCGCCAGTGTTTCGCGCGCCACCTCATCCAGCACGCGCACCGCAAATTTGTATACCGCCGGCCCGTCCATGCGCACGAACGGATCCCCGATGGCCTTGCCGCCGCAGACGTTGCCGGGAACGGACAGGATGCCGGCGTGGCTGCCGTCGGCGTGCAGGGCGCTCGCCATGATGCCGGGTTTGTCGTCCGCCCTCAGTATCACCGCACCGGCGCCGTCGCCGAACAGCACGCACGTGCCGCGGTCGTTCCAGTCGAGGATGCGGGAGAACACTTCCGCGCCCACCACCAGGGCGCAGCGGTGCTGACCCGAACGGATGAACAGGTCGGCCGTGGCCAGCGCATAAATGAAGCCGCTGCATACCGCCTGCAGGTCGAAGGCCGGGCACCCCTTGATGCCGAGACTCGCCTGCAGCAGACAAGCGGTGCTCGGAAAGATGTAGTCCGGCGTCGAGGTGGCGAGGATGATGAGGTCGATATCCTGCGCGGCGATGCCTGCGCTCGCAATCGCGGCTGTGCTCGCTTCCAGGGCGAGACTGCTCGAGGTTTCCCCCGCTTCCGCGATATGCCGCTGGCGAATGCCGGTGCGCGTGCGAATCCACTCGTCGGAGGTATCCATGCGCTGCGCCAGGTCGTCGTTGGTAACGACATTGCGCGGCAGATAGCTGCCGCTGCCTATGATTCTGGAATAGATCACGCCGCTTCCACAGTATGATGGCCTGCTGCTGCCAGGCGTTGGGAAATGCGCTGCAGTACACCCTCGCGCACTTCATCGAACGCGCGTTCGATCGCATTTTCGAACGCGAAACTGTCGGCTGAACCGTGGCTTTTCACCACGATGCCCTTCAGGCCAAGCAAACTGGCGCCGTTGTAGCGCGCCGGATCCACCCGGTGTTTGAACGCAGAGAGCACCGGCACGGCCATGACGCCGCAAAGATAAGTGAACCAATTGCGCTTGAATTCATCGGTGAGGAAGGTGCGCAGCATCTTGGCCACGCCTTCGGCCGATTTGAGCGCGACATTGCCGACGAAACCATCGCACACCACCAAATCGGTGGTACCTTTGAAGATGTCGTCGCCTTCGACGTTGCCGTAGAAATTCAGGCCGCTAGCACGCAGCAGATCGGCCGCCTGTTTCACGACCTCGTTGCCCTTGATCGCCTCTTCACCGATATTGAG
>JADGRR010000205.1 GCA_017880745.1 Burkholderiales bacterium | reverse complement strand
ACGCTGCTCTACGCGATGCGCCACCGGAGTTTATACTGGCGGGCGTGCGCGGCGCAGACCGCAAACGCAGTCGAAGCGGGACGCGACATCGTGCTCAGACACGAGGCGTGATCCGGGACGTCAATAGAAAAGGGAGAGGCATGCCATGATACGAAACCGGATGCGACAGCTTGCCGGTCTGCTATTTGCCTTGGCGATACTGACCGGAGCATCAGGCGCCGGCGCGCAGGACGCCTATCCCAACCGACCGATTACCATCGTGATCGGTTTCTCCGCCGGGGGCACCACCGACATCATCACGCGGCTGATCTCGGACGAACTGAGGAAGGGCCTGGGCCAGCCCATCATCATCGACAACAAGCCCGGCGCAGGCGGCAACATCGGCGCCGATATCGTGGCGAAAGCCAGGCCCGATGGCCACACCCTGCTGATGGGCTCGGTCGGCCCGCTCGCGATCAACGCCAGCCTGTACAAGCGCATGCCCTACGACAATCTGAAGGACCTGACGCCGATCACGCTCGTCGCGCATGTGCCCAACATGCTGGTGGTGAATCCGCGCACCGTACCGGCGCAGACCTTCCAGGAATTCGTCGCGCTCGCGAAAGCGAATCCGGGCAAATACTTCTACGCCTCGACCGGCAGCGGCACCTCGTCGCATCTGTCGGGCGTGCTGCTCAATCTGCAAGCCGGCCTGGATCTGACCCATGTCCCGTACAAGGGCGCGGTGGCCCTGAACGACGTGCTCTCGGGCGAGTCGGTGCAGTGCATGTTCGCCACCATCCCGTCGGCCATCCAGCTGGTGCGCGGCGGCAAGCTGCGTGCACTGGCGGTGACGAGCCTGCATCGCTCAGGCGGCGTGCCGGAGGTGCCCACCGTCGCCGAATCCGGTTTCCCCGGCTTCGACGCCTCCTCCTGGTTCGGCCTCGTCGGGCCGGCCGGCCTGCCGCGCGAGATCGCGCTGAAAGTGCAGGGCGAGGTTGCGCGCATACTCAAGGATCCGGCGATGCGCGAGAAGTTCATCCAGCAGGGCGCCGATCCCGTCGGCAACACACCGGATGAATTCGGCCAGTACATGAAGGACGAAACCGCCAAGTGGGCGAAGATCGTGAAGGCCTCCGGCGCGCAGGCGGATTGACATGCATGTCGTAGAACGCTTCGCCGAATTCGCCCTGGCCTTCCGCGCGCGGCCGATTCCGGCCGAAGTGCTGCATCACGCCAAGCGCGCGGTGATCGACTGGTACGCGGCGCTCTTGCCCGGCGCGGTGGCGGCGCCGGCGACGTTGCTGGAAAAAGCCTTCGCCGAAGACCTCGACCGCGGCGGGGCGACACTTGCACTCGGACGCAAGGCCACGGCGAGGACCGCGGCGCTGATCAACGCCAGCGCCGCGCACACCATGGAAGTGGACGACATCTACCGCGACGCGATCTACCATCCCGGCGCGCCGACCATCGCCGCCGCGCTGGCGGCGGCGCAGGAAAGCGGCGCGAACGGCGAGGCGTTCCTGCGCGGCGTCATCGTCGGCTATGAGATATCCACGCGCATCGGCGCGGCCATGGGCCGTGCGCATTATCGCTACTGGCACAACACCGGCACCATCGGCAGCTTCGGCGCCGCGGCCGCGGCTGGCGTCATCTACGGCCTGGATGCAAAACGCTTTGCGCACGCGCTCGCCACCGTCGCGACCTTCGCTGCGGGCCTGCAGCAGGCCTTCCGCATGGATTCGATGTCCAAGCCCCTGCACGCGGGCCACGCCGCGGAAGCAGGACTGCTCGCCGCGCTCGCCGCGCGCGAGGGCGTAACCGGTTCGCTCGACGTGCTCGAGGGCGAAGCCGGCTTCGGCCGCGCCATGAGCGACGGCCCCGACTGGGGCAAGGCGACGGCCACGCTCGGCACGGACTTTCACATCACCCGCATGACCTTCAAGAATCACGCCTGCTGCGGCCACACCTTCGCCGCAATCGACGGCGCGCTCGAACTGCAGCGCACCCTGGGCGTGAGCGCCGCCGACATCGCCCGCGTGCATGTCGGCACCTATCGCCCGGCGCTGGAAGTGGCAGGCTACGAGTATCCGGCGACGCCCGCCGAGGCGCGCTTCAGCCTCAAGTACGTGGTGGCGACGGCGTTGACGCATGGCAGCGTGCGCCTCGCCGCATTCGAGCCGGCGCGCCTGGCCGACCCCGCGACGCGCACGCTGATGGCCAGGATCGACCTGGCGGTCGATGCCGAACTCGATGCGACGTTCCCCGGCCAGCGCGCCGCGCGCGTCGCGATCGAAACCAGGGACGGCCGCCGCGGCGAACATCTGCAACCCACGCGCAAGGGCGATCCCGACATGCCGCTCAGCGACCGCGAACTGGAGGAGAAATTTCTGGAGCTCGCCGCTCCGGTGCAGGGCGAAACGGCCGCGCATGCCCTCGCCGCGCGGCTTTGGAGGCTCGAGCGCTCGCCCTCTGTATGAAACTTGCCGACGCCTTGTTCGCACCGCGCGGCGTAGCCCTTTTCGGCGCGTCCGCCGACGCCGGCAAGAACACCGCGCGCCCGCAGCGCTTCCTGCGCAAGCACGGCTACACCGGGCGCATCGTGCCGATCAACCCCGCGCGCGCCGAAGTGCTGGGCGAGCGCGCCTATCCCAGCCTCGCCGATGCGCCCGGCGACATCGACCACGCCTTCATCATGGTGCCGGCGGCGCAGGTCGAAGCGGCGCTGGAGCAGTGCGCGGCGCGCGGCGTGCGTATCGCCACCATCTACAGCGACGGTTTTGCCGAGGCCGGCACCGAAGGCGCCGAGCGCGAGCGCCGGCTGATCGAACGCGCGCGCGCGCTGGGCGTGCGTGTGCTCGGCCCGAATTCCATCGGCCTGGCGAACGTCGCCAACGGCGCTGCGCTGACCGTCAACGCGGTGTTCGAAATGGACGCACTGCCGCGCGGCGGCACGAGCGTGGTGTCGCAAAGCGGCACCATCATCGGCACGCTGCTTTCGCGCGGCGCGGCGCGCGGCCTGGGTTTCGCCAAACTGGTGTCGGTCGGCAACGAGGCCGACCTCGGCGTGGGCGAACTCGTGGACCTGCTGGTCGACGATGCCGATACGCGCGTGATCCTGCTGTTTCTGGAGACCATCCGCGACGCCGCAGGCCTCGCGCGCGCGGCCGAACGCGCCTGCACCGCGGGCAAACCCGTCGTCGCCTACAAGCTCGGCCGCTCGGCGCTGGGCGAGGCGCTGGCGCGCTCGCACACCGGCGCGCTGGCAGGCAGCGACGCCGCAGTCGACGCCTATTTCCGCCGCGCTGGGATAGTACGCGTGGACATGCTCGAAACCCTGATCGAAATCGCGCCGCTCCTCTGCGGCCGCAGGCCGCCGCCGCGTCTTCAGCGTGCACCGCGCGTTGCAGTGGTGACGACCACCGGCGGCGGCGCCGCCAGCGTGGTGGACCGCCTCGGCACCCTCGGCATCGACACCCTCACGCCCGACGCGACGTTCATAGCCGCGATGCGCGCGCAGGGCATTGCGGTGAAACCGGCGCCTATCATCGATCTCACGCTTGCTGCCACCAGCGACACCTACCGCGCGGTGCTCGAAGCCCTGCTCGCGCACCCGGATTGCGACGCGGTGCTGGCCGTGGCCGGTTCCTCGGCGCAGTTTCATCCCGAGCTCGCGGTGACACCGATTGTGGGAATTCCGACGGGCGCGAAACCGCTGGCCGTTTTTCTTGCGCCGCACGCAGAGGCCTCGCTCAGGTTGCTGGCCGAAGCGGGCGTGCCCGCGTTCCGCACGCCCGAGGCCTGCGCCGATGCGCTCGCCGCCTATTTTTCCTGGCGCGCGCCGCGCCCGGCGAGCGCGGCAACGGCCATCGCCTGGCCCAGGGCCCTGCCCGCGCGCGGCGCGCTGGACGAGGCGCAGGCGCTCACGCTGTTCGCCGCGCTCGGTGTGCCCACGGTACCCTGGGCCATCGCGCGTGAACCGGAATACGTTCACACCATTGCCTATCCGGTCGCAGCCCAGGTTCTGTCTTGCGACATACGGCACAAGACCGAAGCCGGCGGAGTCGCGCTGGCCCTCGGCGATCGCGCAGCATTCGAGGCGCGCCTGCCGCCGATGCTGGCAGCGGTGCGAGCGGCCGCGCCCGAGGCACGCATCCAGGGGGTGCTGGTGCAGACTATGGCCGATGGACTGGCCGAGTCCATCATCGGCTATCGCCACGACGCGCTCATCGGACCGGTGGTGATGGTGGGCATGGGCGGGCGGCTGGCCGAAATCTACCGCGACACCTGCGTGCGCTGCGCCCCGGTCGATGAAGCCGAAGCGCTGGAGATGATAGCCGCGGTGAAGGGCCTGGCGCTGGTGCGCGGCTACCGCGGGCTGCCGCGCGGCGATGTCGCCGCGCTCGCACGCGCGCTCGCCGCGGTGTCGCGCCTCGCGCTGATCCAAGGCCAGCCGGTTGGCGAAGCAGAGATCAATCCGCTGATGGTGCGCGCCGACGGCGTGCTGGCGGTGGATGGACTCGTCATACTCAGGGAGGAAACATGAAGCGCTGGCTCACTGCTTTATTTCTCGTGTTGTTTGCCGGCGCCGCGGCGGCGCAGGGCAGCTATCCGGTCAGGCCAATCCACGTGCTGGTGGGTTATACCCCCGGCGGGGCGACCGACATCGTCGCGCGCATCCTCGCCGCCAAACTGCAGGAGGCGCTGGGGCAGCCGGTGGTGGTGGAGAACAAGCCCGGCGCGGGCAGCAACATCGCCTCCGAATTCGTTGCCAAAAGCGCGCCAGACGGCTACACGCTGCTGGTCGGCTCCATCGCCAACGCCACCAACATGGTCGCCTACAAGAACCTCGGCTACGACACGCTGCGCGACCTGGCGCCGGTCACGCAGCTGATGAGCGCGCCTTCGGTGCTCGCCGTGCATCCGTCGTTCCCGGCGAAGAACCTGCAGGAATTGATTGCGCTGGCCAAGCGCGACCCCGGCAAATACGCCTTCGCCTCCACCGGCAGCGGCGGCTCGCCCCACTTGGCGGGCGAATTGCTCAAGCTGCGCGCCGGCATCGACCTGATACACGTGCCGTACAAGGGCGCAGCGCCGGCGCTGTCCGATCTGCTCGGCGGCCAGGTGCAAATGGCGTTTCAGACGGCGCTGTCCGCGGTGCCGCATCTGCAAAGCGGGCAACTGCGCGCGATCGCGGTGGCGGCGAACAAGCGCCTGGCGCAATTGCCCAACGTGCCGACCATGGCCGAAGCCGGACTGCCCGACTTCGAAGTATCGAGCTGGAACGGTCTGTTTGCGCCGGCAAGAACACCACCCGAGATCATCGCGCGCCTGCACACGGAAGCGGTGAAGGCGCTCGCCGCGCCAGACGTGCGCGACAAACTGCTCGCCCAGGGGGCCGAACCGGTCGGCAGCACGCCGGAGGAGTTCCGCGCCTACATCCGCGCCGAGATCGACAAATGGGGCCGCGTGATCCGCGCGTCGGGCGCCCGCGTTGATTGAAACTGCGGATCGACATGATCCCTTGTAAAACAGCGTCATTCCCGGGGCGTAGCCCGAAGAATCCACTCCTTGCGCTTTGTGGAAACCAGCTTCCTCGCGAAGTTGATCGCCGGAGGCGGACTCGGAATGACACCTTGATATGAACACCAAGGAATCTGCATGAACTTTCAATTCACTCCCGAGCAGGAAGAGTTCCACGTGGCGGTGCGCCGCTTTGCCGAGCGCCATCTGAAGGCCGGCGCGCATGAGCGCGCCCACAGAGCGGACTATCCCTGGGACGTGGCCAAGCTGATGGCGGCGCAGGGGCTGCTCGGCATCACCATGGCAGAGGTCGACGGCGGTCAGGGCGGCACCCTCATGGACGCAGTGATCGCGATCGAGACCGTGGCCTCGGTCTGCCCGAGGAGCGCGGACGTGGTGCAAGCGGGCAATTTCGGCCCGGCGCGGGTGCTTGCGGAGTACGGCACCCCGCTGCAAAAGGAGCGCTATCTCAAGCGCATTCTGGCCGGCGAGGGCCTGATCTCGGTCGGCATGACCGAGCCCGAGGCGGGCTCGGCCGTGACCGACCTTGCGACCAGCGCCAAGCCCGATGGCGCCGGC
>JADGRR010000204.1 GCA_017880745.1 Burkholderiales bacterium | reverse complement strand
GAGCGGCTCGTCGAACAGGAACACCTTGGGCTTGCGCACGATCGCCCTTCCCAAGGCCACGCGCTGGCGCTGCCCTCCGGAGAGCTCTTTGGGTTTGCGCTCCAGCAGATCATGGATGCCGAGGATGTCGGCCGCCTCTCGCACGCGAGCGTCGATATCTTCTCTGGAGAATTTCCGGATCCTGAGCCCGAAACCCAGATTGTCCCGGACGTTCATATGCGGGTAGAGGGCGTAATTCTGAAACACCATGGCGATGTCCCGGTCCTTGGGGTCCATGTCATTGACAAGCGTATCGCCGATGAAAATCTCGCCGGAGGTTATCGGCTCGAGGCCGGCGATCATGCGCAGCGCCGTGGTCTTGCCGCAGCCGGAGGAACCGACCAGCACCGCGAATTCGCGGTCGTGGACTTCTATCGACAGGTCGTCGACCGCCGTCACCGCGTTGAACCGCTTCACCAGATTTTTCAGAATCACATTGGCCACGTCAGATGTCTCTTTGCTCTCCTGCTGCCTTTTTTGCGCTGGACATGCCTATATCGAGTACGAAGAAAATCCGCCATCGATGGGCACCACCACGCCGGTCACGAATTCGGAGGCGTCGGAAAGCAGCCAGACCAAGGCGCCGACCAGGTCGTCCGGCCGGCCGTAGCGCCCCATGGGCGTGTGGGCGATCACCTGGCGCGCTCTGGGCAGCAATTCGCCCGTTGCGGAATCGATATGCAGGAAGCGCAGCTGCTCGGTCATGAAGAAACCGGGGGCCAGCGCGTTGACGCGGACGCCGGCATGGGAAAAATGGACCGCCAGCCACTGCGTGAAATTGCTCACCGCCGCCTTTGCCGCAGAATAGGCGGCCACCTTGGTCAGCGGCATGAAGGCACTCATCGAAGAAATGTTGACGATGGATCCCCTGCCCCTGGCGACCATTCCTCGGGAAAAGATCTGGGTTGTCAGAAACGTCCCCATGAAATTCAGATCGAACACGTGGCGGAAACCGGCGGGATCCAGGTCGAAGAAGGACTGGGCCGTCGCCCTCGCAGGTTCCTCGAAATCGGCCGAGGTGCTTCCCCGGGGGTCGTTCCCGCCGGCACCGTTGATCAGCAGGTCGGGCGGCCCCCAGGCGGAGGAGATCGCCTCACAGCACTCCCGGAGCTGAATCGGATCCAGGACGTCGCACGCAAAAGCGAGGGCGGTCCCCCCGGACCCGATGACCGCCTGCGCCCGGATCTCGGCCTTTTCCAGGCTGATGTCCAGCACGGCCACCTTCACACCCATCGTCCCCAAAGCGTCCGCCATGGCGCCGCACAGCGCACCCCCGCCGCCGGTAATAGCGACCGTCCTGCCATCCAAATCGAAACGCTGCAAAATCGTGTTATTCATGGCGTCCGGCCCACAAGTGCGTCATCACAACCCGCCCCGTTCGTCTGCAAAGGCCGTCACCTCGTCCCAGAAGGGCATGGAGATGGAGCAGCCGTGGCGGGTCACCACCATCGCGCCGCAGGCGTTTCCCAGCCTCGCGGACTTCCGCAGGTCCCATCCCTTCACGTAGCCGTAGAGAAATCCCGCCCCAAAGGCATCGCCGGCCCCGAGGATGTTCTGCACCGTCACCGGGAAGCCCGGCACGTCCTCCGGCCGGTTGCCCCGCCGGTGCACCCGGCAGCCCTCCTCCCCGCGTTTCTCGACGACCACCGCGGGTCCCAACTCCAGCAGGTTGCCGACATGTTCCGCCGTATTCCCACTCACCCGGGCGTCGCTTATCTGGGAGTCGGTCAATCGCACAGCGCGGGGATCGGTCAGCATGGCGGCATTGATTTCATCTTCGGTGCCCATCACGATGTCCGTGCAACGCAGGGCGGAGCGCATCGCAACGCCAAAGGCGCGGGGGTCGTGCCACTGGTTCGCGCGGAAGTCCAGATCGAGAACGACGGCCGTGCCGGCGTTTCGGGCCATCTCCGCCGCGTAGAGGGTGGCGCTACGGCTCGGCTCCTGGCTGAGATTGGTGCCGGCGAACTGGAACACGCGGCTCTGCGCGATCGGCGCGGCCAGAACATCATCGATCGAAAGGGCAATATCGGCGCAGTTGTCGCGGTAGAACACCAGCGGGAATTTGTCGGGCGGCTGGATGCCCAGGACGACGGCGCTCGTGTGCCGGCCGGGTTTGCGCGGGCTGAAGCGGATGTCCACCCCTTCTTGATTCAGAAAATGGGCGACAAAATCGCCGACCGGGTCTTCTCCGAACGCGGTGAGGAGCGCCGACTTCAACCCAAGCCGGCGGCAACCGACGCTCATGTTCGTGGGGGAGCCGCCGACGTAGGCGGCAAAGCTCCGGATATGGACAAAGGCGGCGCCGACATCATTGCTATAGAGGTCCATGCCGGACCGGCCCATATGAAACGTATCGTAAGAACGCGGAGACGAGCGGAGGTTCTGGGGGTTCATTTCGCAATATCCGATTACTCGGATATTAGATACCGCCCCGCGAACATACGGTCTGATTAAGATCAATAGACGTGACGAATGGGCTGGTCACGTTCAAGTCGCAGGACAATCCGGCAGGCCGCCTGCTATTTCAGGAATGCCCCGATGTTGGTACGGCATGCGCTTCGGCCGTATCCGGAGACGCGCTTCGCGTCCATGGACCGAAGGCGTGCCGTACCGTTTCACGCAACACAAGGCGGTAACAGCGTATAGCCCTCAGGACGAGGACTTTGCAGGTCCTGCTGCAGCGATTCTTGCGTTTTTACCCCGTCTGGGCCTGTCGGCTACCTTCAGTGCGCGACCCAAATCTGACACTCAGGGTCCAGCCTTGGGGTAGCCGACGGTCTGCGACAGCAATACCTGTTGATCATGCGTCAGTCCGAGCGCGTCGGCTATCGCCGGGCGGTCGATCCAGGCACGGATGACCGTGGCCAGGCCGCTGCTGGCTGCGAACAGGTACACGTTTTGTGCGATGGCGCCAGCCGCGGCCGACGCATAGGACTCGCGCTGCCCAACCGGCACCAGGCCCATCCGCGCGTGGTCGGCTACGTACACCAGATCCATCGGCGCCTCGTCCACGAAGTCCTGATACCCGGTTACGCGCCTCAAGTCGCTCGCCGCCACCAAGTGCAATTCGTGTGCCGCCGCGTCGTAACGGTAGGCCCCCGAAGGCAACGCCACGAACACGTCGATCTCCTGTGCGTTCAACGCTGAGGGAGCGGTCCGTCCGCCATCGGTCCGGTTCAATCCATAGGCCGCCCAGAGCAGCCCGGAAAGCAGCGGCAAAGGCAGGGTGTCAGGCGCAAAGTCGCGAGACGAATGACGTCTGGCGAGCGCTTCCATCAATGGAAGACCGCCATGTTTGTCCGGCGCAGGAAGTGAGATCGAAGTTGCCGAGTCCCCCTTGGCGGGCTTGGGCCGCAACTGTCCCATCACACCGAGTGCAAGCTTGGTCAAGGTATTCATTGCAGTCTCTCCGTTCATTCGTGCCACATGCATACATACGTCAAGGCTACTGCGCAGGGGCGCAGATCGGCAACGCGCTATTGCCGCCGGAGTGTTGGCGCTGCGTCAGCTTGCACTCAGGAAAGGAATTGCCTTGCGACCGCCACGGTTGCGGCAGGATCTTCCTCCTGCGGCACGTGCCCGAGTTCACCGAATACGCTCAGGCGGCTGCCCGCGATATCGCGATGAAATCTCTCCGCGTCGGTGGGCGGGATGAGCCGGTCACGCCCACCCCACAGAATCAATGTAGGAAGTTTCAATGCCGCAATGCGATCGGCGTGGAGGCCGGCCGCCATCTGCTCGAACCGCTGCGCCAGCGCACGGCGATTGCCCTCGCGCAGGGTGATAGCGAAATAACGATCGACAAGCTCCGGCGTGACCTTGCCCGGGTCGCCGTAGACGTTGCGCACGCTGGACTCGACCAAGCGCCGCGGAAGCGCGAACTCCATCACCCTGTTCAGCACCGGGATTCTGGCTATGCGAAATCCGATCGGAATCGACTTCGGCTGCAGGGGGTAGCCAGCCGCATCGACGAGGATGAGTTTTTCTATGCGCTGCGGATGCGCCAGCGCCGTTTCCCACGCCACTTGGCCGCCGAACGAGTTGCCCGCAAGCACGCAGCGCGATACTCCAAGCCGGTCGAGCATGGCGGCGACGAAGCGCACATAACTCTCGATGCGGTAGTCTCCATCCGCGGACGGTCCGGTCAGGCCGAATCCGGGCAGATCGAACCGGATCACGCGCCGGCCCGACTTGAGCTCCTCGGCCCATCCGTCCCAGGTGTGCAGGCTGGACGAGGTGCCGTGCAGCAGCACGATGGGAACGGGATCCGTGCGCGGGCCTTCATCCCGCAAATGGACATGCATCCCCTGCACGTCGATGAACGTCGAAGGTGGCTGCGCCCAGCGCGCCTGCAATGCGGATAGCGGCCGGTCGGGCTCCCAGTTCATTGCCACGAACCCGGCGAGCGCAAGCACCAGTGCGGACAGGACTCCACCGAGGATCATGGCAGCTTTCTTCATGGGTTGGTCAAAAGCTCGCTTATTCGTTGTCCCAGGCCTTGTCCGGCAGCGGCAGGCCGGCGAGATCGGCGGCCGTGAGCCTGCCGTCGGGCTCGATGTTCAGCGTATCGAGGATCAGCATCAACTGCCGTGTGTGTTGGGCCGGGTGCCAGGCGGTCCGCTCCAGCACCACCTGCATCGGATGCCGGCCAAAGTACGTGTCCATCATGGCCTCGCCGCCGCGGTCCGTGCAGCCCGCCCACCATTGGTCGACCCGCGCCAGAACGCCCTCACCGTAGCGCGCGAGATCTTCGCTGCTGCGCAGTGTCGGCGCGGCTTCCTGCATGATCAGTTCGTAGGTCAGTTCGCGGCCGTCGCCCACCGCCTCCAGAAACGCTTCCACGATCCGGAATACGTGGTGCCCCAGGGCGCGGATCGGCCGGTTGCGGTTGCGAAACGGCTGGTCCAGCCACTCGGCCGGGATCTGCTGCAGGTATCGCGCCGCGGCGGGCAGGACGATGCGGATCTTTCCGACCAGCCCCTCCGGACTCAGCCGCTCCTGCAGGCGAACGTCCAGGTTCAGGAATCTGATGACATCGGTCAGCGTCTGCGCAAAAACGAACTTGCCGCCGCGCGCGACGATCGGCACGCTGCGCGCCCCGAGCTTGCGCAGTTCCTCCATCCCGGCGGGATTGCCATGCACGTTGATCGACTCGTAGTCAACGCCGTTTTTCGACAGAAACTCCTTGGTCCTGAGGCAACTCGAGCATCCCGGTTGCCAGAACACCCTGACTCTGTCGGCTGCGTCTTTGGCTGCGAGCATGGTCGAACCTCCTGTTCGAGCGCGTTGGAATTTGCAGAATACATGAATTTCGCCCTCGCCCCGCATTCGCCGATAGGCTTTTCTCCCCCGGGAGCGGGGCAGGCGGCGACGCTTGCATTCAAGGCAGACAGCGGCGTCCGCGCAAGCGCGCGAGCATGCCGCGCACGGCCACCGCCGGTGAAGGCGGTGCTCCGTATCTCGCTGAGTGTGAATCGAGGACGCACGCAACAGCGGCGGCAGGATCCGGCTAGTAGGCCCAGTAAGGCCCCGTGCCATGGAGGGTGCTTAGCCCGTCGATGGCCACAAACACGGTGCGCCCGAAAAAGAACGGCATACCCCAGTCGAACCTTGTACGGGAACTGCGCCCGATGCTGCCACCAACGGAGGCCGCCCTGATCGTGGCGTCGAGCGCCTGCAGATTCTCGACTCTAAAGTTGACCGTGCCGGATACAGCACCATTGGCAGAAGAATTGACTGCGGACAAGGAAAGCGTCGTGAGCGGACAATAGAAACCGTTGAAACCACTCGATACGGAACAACGGGGAATGGTCGCGTCAGTAAAAAACAAGCCGTTCGAGCCGCTATCCAGAAAGCTCGATGGCAGCGGCGTGCCTTTGTAGGTAGTGGTGAAATTGCCGCTGCTGTTTGCTGCATAGACCGTAGCGGAGCCGATGTTGTTGTTGCTCTGGGTGTCGATGCCAAAGATGAGCGCGCCTGTGAGCGTCGTTGCGCCGCCGGCGGCAACCGCAGGCATCGCCAGGGCCACGCCGTTGTTGTCCGTGGCGAACGCGGGGACCGGGTTCGCAACCTGATT